>JAEZKN010000536.1 GCA_023415395.1 Actinomycetes bacterium | reverse complement strand
GGTGCTGGGCGCCGGGTCGATGGCCGGCCTGGCCACCGCGACCGTCGCCCGCCGGGGCGCCGCGAGCATCACCGTCGCCAACCGGACCAGCGGCAACGCCGACCGGCTCGCGGGGGAGTACGGCGCCCGCGCGGCCGCGCTCACCGACGTCGAGGCCGAGCTCGCGCTCGCCGACGTCGTGATCTCGTGCACCGGCTCGTCCGGCGTCGTGGTGACCCGCGCGATGGTCGAGTCCGCCACCGCCGGCGGGCACACGCTGTCCATCATCGACCTCGCGCTGCCGCACGACGTCGACCTCGCCGTGGCCGACCTGCCCGGCGTCGCGCTGATCAACCTCGCCGACCTCGCCGACGAGCTGCGCGAGTCCGACGCCGGCCGCGAGGTGCTCGAGGTCCGCCGGATCGTCAGCCAGGAGGTGGCGGCCTTCCTCGCCGCTCGCCGCCAGGCCAGCGTCACCCCGACCGTCGTCGCGCTCCGCTCGATGGCCACGTCGGTCGTCGACGCCGAGATGGACCGGCTCGCCAGCCGCCTGCCCGAGCTCGACGACGCGACCCGCGCCGAGGTGCTGCACACCGTCCGCCGGGTCGCCGACAAGCTGCTCCACCAGCCGACGGTGCGGGTCAAGGAGCTCGCGAACGAGGGCGGGGCGGTGTCCTACGCCGCCGCGCTCGCCGAGCTGTTCGCCCTGGACCCCGACGCCGTGGACGCCGTGACCCGACCGGAGGTGCCGTGATGACCGCGCCCCTGCGGATCGGCACCCGCGCCTCGGTCCTGGCCACCACGCAGTCCGGCCTCGTCGGTGACCTGATCGCCGAGCGGCTGGGCCACGAGGTCACGCTGGTCGAGATCAGCACCGAGGGCGACCGCAGCCAGGCGGCCGGCACCCCGCTCACCGGTGCGCCGTCCACCGGCGTCTTCGTCAGCGCGCTGCGCGACGCCCTGCTCGACGGCCGCGTCGACGTCGCCGTGCACTCCCTCAAGGACCTCCCCACCTACCCCGCGGAGGGCATCGCGCTGGCCGCGATCCCCGGCCGCGAGGACCCGCGCGACGCCGTGGTCGCCCGCGACGGCCTGACCCTCGGCGAGCTGCCCGTCGGCAGCCGGGTGGGCACCGGAGCGCCGCGGCGCGCGGCCCAGCTGCACGCCCTGGGCCTCGGTTTGGACGTGGTCGGCGTTCGTGGCAACGTCGACACCAGGATCGGCAAGGTCCGCTCCGGGGAGTACGACGCGGTCGTGCTCGCGCGGGCCGGGCTGGCCCGCATCGGTCGTCTCGACGAGGCGACCGAGGTGCTCGACCCCCTGCAGCTGCTCCCGGCCCCCGGCCAGGGCGCGCTGGCGGTCGAGTGCCGCGCCGACGACGAGCTCCTCGGGGAGCTCGGGACGCTGGACGACCCGCACGCGAGGGCGGCCGTCGAGGCGGAGCGCGCGGTCCTCGCCACCCTCGAGGGCGGCTGCTCGGCCCCGATCGGGGCGCTGGCGGAGGTCGTCGAGGGCGAGGAGGGCGAGGAGCTCTGGGTGCGGGCCGTGGCCCTGTCGCTCGACGGAGCCCTCGCCGTACGTATGTCGGCCACCGGAACCCCCGGCGACGCGATCGGCGTGGGGACCAGGTTGGCCAAGGAGATGCTCGCCGACGGGGCAGCAGATCTCACGATGGAAACGGACAAGAGGCACAACGCATGACGCGAGGCAAGACCATCACCCCGGGCCGGGTGTCGTTCGTCGGCAGCGGTCCTGGCGACCCGGACCTGCTCACGGTCCGCGCCGTCGACCTGATCAACCAGGCCGAGGTCGTGATCACCGAGCTCCCGCAGCACGCCGACCTGGTGCAGGCCGTCCGCGGCGTCACCGAGGACGGCCCGGAGATCGTCGACGGCGGCTTCGGCGAGGACGGCCAGCCGCTGACCCACGCCGCCCGCGCCAAGGTCGTGGTCAAGCAGGCCAAGCGCGGCCTGCGCGTGGTCCGGCTGATGTCCGGTGACCCGTTCGTCTACGCGTCCGGCCCCGAGGAGGCGCAGGCCTGCGTCAAGGCGGGCATCGGCTTCGAGATCGTCCCCGGCGTCTCGTCGGTGAGCGCGGTCCCGGCGTACGCCGGCATCCCGCTGACCACCAAGGACCACCGCGAGGTCGCCGTCGTGACCTGCGGCGAGAAGGTCGACTGGAGCCAGTACGCCGACAAGCGGACGCTCGTCCTGCTCTCGGCCGTGGGCCAGATCGCCGACATCTCCAAGGCGCTGGTGGCCGCCGGTCGCTCCGCCGACACCCCGGTCGCGATGACCCGGGTCGGCACCACCACCGAGCAGGCCACGGTCACCTCGACGCTGGAGCGGATCGCCGCCGACGCGCGCGCCGCCCGGATGGCGCCGCCGGCCGTCACCGTCATCGGCGACGTCGTCGACCTGCGCGAGACGCTGTCGTGGTTCGAGACCAAGCCGCTCTTCGGCTGGCGCGTCCTGGTGCCCCGCACCAAGGACCAGGCCGGCTCGGTGTCGACGCGCCTGCGCACCTATGGCGCCGTCCCGGACGAGGTCCCCACGATCTCGGTCGAGCCGCCGCGCAACCCCCAGCAGATGGACAAGGCCGTCCGCGGCCTCGTGGAGGGCCGCTACGAGTGGATCGCGTTCACCTCGGTCAACGCGGTGCGCGCCGTCCGCGAGAAGTTCGAGGAGTACGGCCTCGACGCCCGCGCGTTCTCCGGCCTCAAGATCGCCGCCGTCGGCGACAAGACCGCCCAGGCGATCGCCGACTGGGGCCTGCGCGCCGACCTGGTGCCGTCCGGTGAGCAGTCCGCCGCCGGCCTGCTCGAGGACTGGCCCGAGTACGACGAGGTGCTCGACCCGATCAACCGGGTCTTCCTGCCCCGCGCCGACATCGCGACAGAGAACCTCGTCGCCGGCCTGATCGACCTCGGCTGGGAGTGCGACGACGTCACGGCCTACCGCACCGTCCGGGCCGCTCCGCCGCCGGCGCCGACCCGCGACGCGATCAAGACCGGCAAGTTCGACGCGGTGGTCTTCACCTCGTCCTCCACGGTCCGCAACCTCGTGGGCATCGCGGGCAAGCCCCACCCGGCGACGGTGATCGCCGTGATCGGCCCCGCCACCGCGAAGACCGCCGAGGAGCACGGGCTGCGGGTCGACGTGATGTCGCCCCAGCCGGACGTCGAGGCCCTGGTCGACGCGCTGGCCGACTTCGGTGCCGCGCGCCGGATCGCGATGGTCGAGGCCGGGCAGCCGGTCACCAAGCCGTCGGACCGCAAGCCCTCGGCCCGTCGGAAGGCCAGCACCTCCCGATGACCTCCTCGCCCGGGGACCTCGGCCCCACCGTCCGCCCGCCGCGCCTGCGGACCACCCCGGCGCAGCGGCGGATGGTCGCCGAGACCTCGGTCGAGGCCCGGCAGCTCGTGCTGCCGGTCTTCGTCCGCGAGGGGCTCACCGAGCCGCAGCCGATCGGCTCGATGCCGGGCGTCGTGCAGCACTCCCGCGACTCGCTCAAGGCGGCCGCAGCGGAGGCGGCCGAGCTCGGGCTGGGCGGCATCATGCTGTTCGGGATCCCGGCGGCCAAGGACGAGCTCGGCTCGGGCGCGTGCGACCCGCACGGGATCCTCAACGTCGGCATCGCCGACGTCGTCGGGGAGGTCGGCGACGCGCTCACGGTGATGAGCGACCTGTGTCTCGACGAGTTCACCTCCCACGGCCACTGCGGCGTGCTCACCCCGGACGGTCGCGTCGACAACGACCGCACGCTGGCGGCGTACGCCGAGATGGCCGTCGCGCAGGCGCAGGCCGGCGTCCACATGGTCGGCCCCAGCGGGATGATGGACGGCCAGGTCGCCGTGGTGCGCGCCGCGCTCGACCGGGCCGGGTTCACCGACGTCTCCGTGCTGGCCTACTCCGCGAAGTACGCCTCGGCCTTCTTCGGCCCCTTCCGCGAGGCCGTCGACTCCTCGCTGCAGGGGGATCGCCGCACCTACCAGCAGGACCCCGCCAACGCCCTGGAGGGTGTGCGGGAAGCGCTGCTCGACGTCGAGCAGGGCGCCGACCTGGTCATGGTCAAGCCGGCCCTGGGCTACCTCGACGTGCTGCGGCAGGTCCGCGACGCCGTCGACGTGCCGGTGGCCGCCTACAACGTGTCGGGGGAGTACGCCATGCTCGAGGCCGCCGCGGCGAACGGCTGGATCGACCGCGAGCCGGCCATCCTCGAGACGCTGCTCTCCATCCGGCGCGCGGGTGCGGACGTGGTCCTCACCTACTGGGCCGCCGAGGCCGCTCGCCTGCTCGCCCGCTGAGCGGTTCGAGCATGCTTCTCGGGTCGCCGGGTCTCGATACGCCCGTCGCGCCCTCGTTCCTCGGGCGCGGGGCTACTCGACCGGCGACATGGTCCCGCCCGCCTCGGTGGCGATGCGGCGGCTCTCGTCGGTCGAGTAGCGAGCGCCAGCGAGCGTATCGAGACCCGTCGGCGTGTCGTGGTCTCGATACGCCCGTCGCGCCCTCGTTCCTCGGGCGCGGGGCTACTCGACCGGCGACATGGTCCCTCCCGCCTGGGTGGCGA
>JAEZKN010000543.1 GCA_023415395.1 Actinomycetes bacterium | reverse complement strand
CGGCGCGGCGGCCCGAGCCGCGCCGGGCCGCTGCGCGCGGAGCTGTGCACGCCCACCGGAGCCGCGCTGCTGACCACGCTGGCGACCGGCTGGGGCCCGCAGCCCGCGATGACCGTCGAGCAGGTCGGTGTCGGCGCGGGCGGCCGGGACCCGGAGGGCCACGCCAACGTGCTGCGAATCTTCACCGGGTCCGCGTCCTCGTCCTCAGCCTCGGCCTCGGCCGCCGGAGGGCCGCTGCTGCTGGAGTGCAACATCGACGACCTGGACCCGCGGGTGTGGCCGGCGGTCATCGCCGCGCTGCTCGGGGCGGGCGCCTCGGACGCCTGGCTGACCCCGATCCTGATGAAGAAGGGCCGGCCGGCGCACACGCTCAGCGTGCTCGTGGACGCGACCCGGGCCGACGACGTCCGGTCGGAGGTCTTCCGCCAGACCAGCACGATCGGCCTGCGCGAGCAGGCGCTGACCAAGCACGCGCTCGACCGCGAGATCGTCGCGGTCCAGGTCGGCGGCCAGGCGGTCAGCGTCAAGCTCGCCCGCCACCGCGGCACCGTGGTCAACGCCCAGCCGGAGTACGACGACGTCGCGCGCGCCGCCGGCGTGCTCGGTCGCCCGGTGGCCGACGTGCTCGCCGAAGCCACGGCGCTCGCGCGGGCGTTCCTCTCCTAGGCTGTCGGCATGACCGCCCACGGCGCCGACAGCGAGGTCGGCACCCTCCAGACCGTCCTCCTCCACCGGCCGGGGAACGAGCTCAAGCGGCTCACGCCCCGCAACAACGACCGGCTCCTCTTCGACGGCATCCCGTGGGTGGCGCGGGCGCAGGACGAGCACGACGCGTTCGCCCAGGCGCTGCGCGACCGCGGCACCGAGGTGCTCTACCTGACCAAGCTGCTCGCCGAGACGCTCGCGCAGGACGAGGCGCGCACGCACGCGATCACCACCGCGCTCGCCGGGCTGCACCTCGGCGACACCCTGCGCGGCTACCTCGCCGGCTTCCTCGGCGACGCCTCCCCCGAGGAGCTCACCGGCTACCTCACCGCCGGCATCCGCAACGACGAGGTCCGCGGCGGCTTCGGCCTGGTCACCTCGCTGCTGCCCAGCGACGCCTTCCTCATCGACCCGCTGCCCAACCTGCTCTTCACCCGCGACTCCAGCGTCTGGGTGCGCGACCGCGTGGCGGTGACGTCGCTGGCCATGCCCGCCCGGGCGCGCGAGACCCAGCTGACCGAGCTCATCTACACCGAGCACCCGCGCTTCCGCGGCACCGAGCGGATCCACGGCTGGTTCCACGAGCACGTCGAGGGCGGCGACGTGCTCCTGCTCGCCCCGGGCGTCATCGCCGTCGGCGTGGGCGAGCGCACCACCCCGGCCGGCGCGGAGCGCTTCGCCCGCCAGGTCTTCCACGACGGCCTCGCGCACACGGTGCTCGCCGTCCCGATCGCCCAGGAGCGGGCGACGATGCACCTCGACACGGTCTGCACGATGGTCGACGTCGACAAGATCGTGATGTACCCCAACGTCGCCGACTCGCTGCAGGCCTACGCCGTCACCGCCGCCGGGGACGCCGGTCAGGCCGGCGACGACCGCGAGCTCGAGCTGCGGGTCGCCGACGCCGAGCCCTTCCTCGTCGCCGCGGCCAAGGCGATGGAGATCGACACGCTCCACCAGATCGACACCGGCCTGGACCCGGTCACCGCCGAGCGCGAGCAGTGGGACGACGGCAACAACACCCTCGCCATCGCGCCCCGGGTCGCGGTCGCCTACGAGCGCAACCTCGAGACCAACGCCCGCCTCGAGGAGGCCGGCATCGAGGTGGTCCGCATCGCCGGCTCCGAGCTCGGCTCCGGCCGCGGCGGCCCGCGGTGCATGTCCTGCCCGGTCTCCCGGGCCCCGCTGCCGGTCGAGTGAGGCGGTCGGTCGCGCCGGCGGCGTACCCACGGACGTTCTGGCTGTCCCGACCGGGCTCGAACGACCGGATCGTCCGTGGGTATGCCGACGGAGGCCGACAGGAGCGACGAGAGCGACCGAGCGACCGGGGCCGCCGACCGACTCAGACGTGCCGTCGCGACTGCACGACGCGGAACCGCGAGGCGACGTAGGCACCGTCGGTGTAGGACGCGTTCGCGGCGGGGTTGGCGCCGGTGCCGTGGAAGTCGGAGTACGCCGCGGACTGGTTGACGAAGACGCCGCCGAGGAGGTTCTCCGACAGGGCCACGCCCGCGTCGAGGGCGGCGTCGCGCATCTGCTCGACGACCGCGTCCGAGGTCGAGTAGACCGACGCGGTCATCGCCCCCCGCCGCTGGACGGTGTCGCGGAAGAGCGCGATCGACTCCTCCGTCCCGCCGGTCTCGATGAGGTAGGCCACCGGGCCGAAGCACTCGGACTCGTAGACGTCGGCGTCCGCCGCGGTGAGCCGCACCAGCGTCGGCGTGCGCACCGTCGCGTTCTCGTACGCCGGGTGCGCGACCGTGCGGGACGCGACCAGCACGTCGCCGCCCGCGGCCGCCTCCAGCCGCTCGACCACCCCGGCGTTCACGATGCCGCCGAGCAGCTCCACCGCACGGGCGTCGTCGCCGAGCAGGCGGCCCAGGGCGGCCTCGATCCCGGCCGCGACCTCGGTGGGGGTCTTGACGCCGTCCTCGGTCACGACACCGGCGGCGGGCACGTAGACGTTCTGCGGGGCGGTGCACATCTGGCCCGAGTAGAGCGAGAACGAGAACGCGAGGTTCTGGCACATCGCGGCGAAGTCGGAGGTCGAGTCGACCACGACCGTGTTGACGCCGGCCTTCTCGGTGAAGACCGTCGCCTGGCGGGCGTGCTCCTCGAGCCAGTCGCCGAAGGCGTTGCCACCGGTGAAGTCGACCAGCCGGACCTCCGGGCGCGTGGCCAGCGTCGCCGCCAGCCGGTCGTCGGGCTCCTCGGCGGCGAGCGTGACGAGGTGGGGGTCGAACCCGGCCTCGACCAGCACCTCCTGGCAGACCTGGACGGTGATGGCGAGGGGCAGCACGGCCTGCGGATGCGGCTTCACCACGACGGGGTTGCCGGTCACCAGCGAGGCGAAGAGCCCGGGCCAGGAGTTCCACGTCGGGAAGGTGTTGCAGCCGATCACCAGCGCCACGCCGCGTGGCACGACCGTGAACGTCTTCTCCATGCGCAGGGGCTCGCCGCGGCCCGGCTTCTCCCAGAGCGCGGTCGCGGGCGTCCGGGTCATCTCGGTCCACGCGTAGGCGATCGCCTCCAGCGCCCGGTCGAGCGCGTGCGCCCCACCGGCCTGGAAGGCCATCACGAACGCCTGCCCGCTCGTGTGCTGCACGGCGTTCGCCAGCTCGAAAACGCGCGCGTGCAGCCGGTCGAGGATATCCAGGCACACCCCCGTCCGGCCGTCGGGGCCCGCGTCCCGCCACGCCTTCATGCCCGCCCGCGCCGCCGCCATCAACGCGTCGACGTCCGCGGTCCGCGGGTAGGTCACGCCGAGGTCGAAGCCGAAGGG
>JAEZKN010000229.1 GCA_023415395.1 Actinomycetes bacterium | reverse complement strand
TCCTCGGGCAGCCCGGCGGCGGCGAGCGCGTGGATCCGGGCCAGCACCTGCAGCGGCGTGCGCGAGAGGGCCGGGGCGAGCGCGAGCAGCTCGGTCGAGACACGGACCGCGTCGGCCGCGATCTCGTCGCCGGTGCCCGCGCGCACCTCCGCGAGCGACGAGGCCGAGCCCTCCAGCACCGCGCTCGCGTGCGCCCCGCGCAGCAGGCTCTCGGCCGTCGTCTCGGGGGCGGTACGCCGCAGTCCCCGGTCGCGCAGCATCACGTCGATGCCGTCCCGGGCAGCGGCCAGGGCCGACGGCACGCCCTCGAGGGAGGCCAACCGGGACAGGGGATCTGCGCTCACGAGGATCACGCTATCGAGCGGGTAACGTGAACCCGATGACCGATCCCTCCCCTCCCGACCCGGCACGCTCCTTCGGCTCGGTGGCCGACGCCTACGACCGAGCGCGGCCGACCTACCCCCGGGAGGCGGCGGCGTGGCTGGTCGGCGACGAGCCCGCCGCGGTGCTCGAGCTGGGCGCGGGGACGGGCAAGCTGACCGAGGTGCTGGTCGCGCTCGGCCACGACGTGCACGCGACCGACCCCGACGACGCCATGCTGGCCCGGCTGCGCGACCGGCTCCCCGACGTCCCCACCTCGGTCGCGCCGGCGGAGCAGATCCCTGCCCCCGACGGGGTCTTCGACGTCGTCGTGGTGGCGCAGGCCTTCCACTGGTTCGACCACGACCGGGCCCTGCCGGAGATCGCGCGGGTGCTGCGCCCCGGCGGTCGGCTGGCGGTGGTCTGGAACCGGCGCGACGAGCGGATCCCCTGGGTGAAGCGGCTCGGCCGGCTGATCGGCAGCCAGGACCAGCAGCACAGCGAGGAGCCGCTGGTGCTGTCGAGCCACTTCGGCTTCGTCGAGGACGAGAGCTTCCGGCACTGGCAGGTCGTGGACCGCACCTCGATCCAGGAGCTCGCGCTCTCCCGCTCCCACCTCGCGGTGCTCGACGAGGAGGCCCGCGCGGCCAGGCTGGCCGAGGTCGTGGCGTTCTACGACGACTTCGGCCGCGGCATGGACGGCATGCAGCTGCCCTACGTGACCTCGTGCTTCCGCGCGACCGTCGTCGACAAGCCGGAGGCCGCGGCCGGCGAGCCCGGCGGCGAGACGTCTGCACCGGTCGCCGACGACGGTGCCGATCCCGACGTGCTGCTGATCGACTTCCGCTAGCCTCCGCGCGTGCGCACCGCAGCAGCCCTCGTCCTGATGACCACGTTGCTCGCCGGGTGTGGCACTGACGACGAGGACGCCTCCACGAGCGAGGACCCGGCCGCGCACTCGTGGACCTACGAGGACGTCGACGCGTGGGGTGAGACCTGCGCGACCGGCGAGGAGCAGTCGCCGGTCGACCTCGTCGACGCGGTCGCGGAGACGCTGACCGACCCCGAGCTGCACTACACGACCTCCGCCGCCACCGTGGTCGACAACGGCCACACCGTGCAGACCGACCTCGCGGACGCCGGCACGATGACGCTCGACGGCGAGACCTACACCCTGCGCCAGTTCCACTTCCACACCCCGAGCGAGCACCGCGTCGGCGGTGCGGCGTACGCCGCCGAGGTGCACCTCGTCCACGAGGCCGCGGACGGGGCACTGGCGGTGCTCGGCGTGCTCGTCGAGGAGGGGGCGGCCCACCCGGTCGTCGACGAGGTGCTGGGCCTGGCCCCGGAGGCGGGCGAGGAGGCGGTCGCGACCACCGAGCCGGTCGACCCGCAGGCTCTCCTGCCCGACGGCCGGCGCACGTACCGCTACCCCGGCTCGCTCACCACGCCGCCGTGCACCGAGGGCGTCTCCTGGTCGGTGCTCGAGGAGCCGGTCACCTGGTCGGCCGAGCAGGTCGCGCAGCTCGCCGAGCGGCACCCGGGCTCGCACCGCCCGCCGCAGCCGCTGGGCGAGCGCGTCCTGCGGCACGACACCGACTGACCACCGGCCGACCGTCCCCGGGGAGCGGCCCCGTCGGGCATGCTGTCCGGCATGACTCGTCCGTGGCGCCGGCGCCATCTCGGGACGGAGGCGGACCGCGCCACCTTCCGGACGCTGCACAGCGCCTCGCTCGCCGCGCCCGCGCTGCGCACGGGGCTCAACCGGGACAGCGCCGAGCGCAGCCTGCGGCACCTCCACGACCTCCTCGGCACGCCGGCCCTGGCGCTCACCGACACCGCCGGGTCGCTCGCGTGGCACGGCCCGGGGCAGCACCACGAGGAGCAGTGCGGGAAGCTCGCGGTCGGGACCGTGGAGCGCGGCAGCACCCGGATGTTCGACCGTGACGACCTGCCGTGCGACGAGCCGGGCTGCGAGATCCGCACCGCCATCGTCAGCCCGCTCGTGGTCGAGGAGCGGGTCGTCGGCACCCTCCAGGCCTTCTCCTCCCACGCCACCGCGGGGCTGGCCCGCGCGGCCGACGAGGTGGCGCAGTGGGTCAGCGGGCAGCTCGAGCTGGCCGAGCTCGACGCGAACCGCACCCGGCTGATGGAGGCCGAGGTCCGCGCGCTGCGCGCCCAGATCAGCCCGCACTTCATCTACAACTCCCTCGGGGCGATCGCCAGCTTCGTGCGCACCGACCCGGACCGCGCGCGCGACCTGCTGCTGGAGTTCGCCGACTTCACCCGCTACTCCTTCCGCCGGCACGGCGAGTACACGACGCTCGCCGAGGAGCTGCGCTCGATCGAGCGCTACCTCCTGCTCGAGCAGGCCAGGTTCGGGGACCGTCTCCAGGTGACGCTGCGGATCGCCCCGGAGGTGCTGCCGGTGGCCGTGCCGTTCCTGTGCATCCAGCCCCTGGTCGAGAACGCCGTGCGCCACGGGCTCGAGGACGCCGAGGGCGGCGGCCACATCCGCATCGTCGCGCGCGACCAGGGCCAGGACTGCGTGATCGAGGTCGAGGACGACGGCGCCGGCGAGGACCCCGACGTCGTCCGGCGCGCGCTCGCCGGCGACACCAGCCTGGACTCGACCGGGCTGGGGAACGTCGACGGCCGACTGCGCAGCACCTTCGGCGACGACTACGGCCTGGTCGTCGAGACCAACCGCGGCGCCGGCACCAAGGTCGTCGTGCGGGTGCCGAAGTTCGCGCCGGGGGTGCACGCGTGAGCCCCGCCTCCCCGCAGCTGCGCGCGCTGGTCATCGACGACGAGCAACCGGCCCTCGACGAGATCCGCTTCCTGCTCGAGCAGGACGACCGGATCGCCGAGGTGCTCACCAGCGACTCGGCCACCGCCGGGCTGCGTCTCCTGCACGAGTCGCCGGTCGACGTGGTCTTCCTCGACGTCCAGATGCCCGGCCTCACCGGCCTCGAGCTCGCCCAGGTGCTCGGCCGCTTCCGCACTCCCCCGCAGGTCGTCTTCGTGACCGCGCACGAGCAGCACGCGGTCGAGGCGTTCGACGTGCACGCGGTCGACTACGTGCTCAAGCCCGTGCGCGCCGAGCGCCTCGCCGAGGCGGTGCGCCGCGTGGTCGGTGCCGAGCCCCGCGCCGACCACGACACCGAGGTCGCGGTCGAGCGCGGCGGGGTGACGCGCTTCGTCAACCGCTCCGACATCACCCACGTCGAGGCGCAGGGCGACTACGCCCGGCTGCACACCGGCGGCGACTCCTACCTCGTGCGCACCCCGCTGGCCGTGCTCGAGGAGGACTGGGCCGACGCCGGCTTCGTGCGCATCCACCGGTCGCTGCTGGTCTCGCTCGCCCACGTCCGCGAGGTGCGGATGGACAGCGGCCGCTGCACGGTGGTGGTCGGCGGCGTCGGCAGTGCCCCCGTCGAGCTCGGCGTCAGCCGCCGGCACACCCGCGAGCTGCGCGAGATGCTGCTGCGGGAGCGGACCGGCCGGTGAGGACGGCACCGTGACCAGCACCCCGCCCGAGCGCGTCCGGGTCACCGGCCCGTCCCGGCGGCGCACGCCGGTCGCCCGCACCTCCGACATCGACGACGAGACGCGGCTCGGCGGCGTCTACCTCGGCTCGCTGCTGCGCGAGCAGCTGCGCCTGGCCCTCGGCATCCTGGTCGTGCTGGCGCTGCTGATCGGCTCGCTCCCGCTGGCCTTCCACGTCTGGCCGCACCTGGGAGCGATCCACCTGCTCGGCGTACCTCTCGCGTGGTGGCTGCTCGGCGTGCTCGTCTACCCGACGCTGCTCGGCCTGGGCTGGGCCTACGTGCGCCGGGCCGAGCGGAACGAGCGCGACTTCGCCGAGCTGATCAGCTCGGCCGGCCCTGAAGAGGTTGCGCAGCAACCGTCTCGAAGGGTCGACCGGTGAACGCCGCCCCGGGCATCGTCGCCGTCACCCTCGTCACGATCGCCACCCTCCTCATCGGGACCTGGGGCCTGCGCTTCTCGCGTACGACGAGCGACTTCTTCGTCGCCTCCCGCTCGGTGCGTCCGCGGCTGAACGCCAGCGCGATCGGCGGCGAGTACCTCTCGGCGGCGTCGTTCCTCGGCGTGGCCGGGCTCGTGCTGGCCTTCGGCGCGGACATGCTCTGGTACCCCGTCGGCTGGACAGCGGGCTACCTCGTGCTGCTCGTGCTGGTCGCCGCGCCGCTGCGGCGCTCGGGCGCCTACACGCTGCCCGACTTCGCCGAGGCGCGGCTGGGCACGAAGCCGGTGCGCGCGGTCTGCTCGCTCATGGTGGTGGCGGTCGGCTGGCTCTACCTGTTGCCGCAGTTCCAGGGCGCGGGCATCACGCTGCGCTCGACCGTGGGTGCGCCGACGTGGCTGGGACCGGTGATCGTCGGCCTGGTCGTGCTCGCCAACGTCACCTCGGGTGGCATGCGCAGCATCACCTTCGTGCAGGCCTTCCAGTACTGGCTGAAGCTGACCGCCCTGCTGGTCCCCGCGATGGTGCTGCTCGCGGTCTGGGCCGGCGACGGCGCGCCCCGCGTGCCCGACAGCGGCACCTGGTCGGTGCCACTCGCCTCCGGCGGCGGCGAGGGCCTCTACGTGACCTACTCCCTCATCCTGGCCACGTTCCTCGGCACCATGGGACTGCCCCACGTCGTCGTTCGCTTCTACACCAACCCCGACGGCCGGGCCGCCCGGCGCACGACGCTGGTCGTGCTGGCGCTGCTCGGTGTCTTCTACCTGCTGCCCCCGGTGTACGGCGCCCTCGGCCGGATCTACGCCCCCGGCCTGGCCGAGCCCGGGAGGTCCGACGCCCTCGTCCTGGAGCTGCCGCGGATCATGGTCGACGGGGCGCTCGGGGAGCTGCTGACCGGCCTGGTGACCGCCGGGGCGTTCGCGGCGTTCCTCTCGACGTCGTCGGGGCTGTCGATCGCGGTCGCCGGCGTGATCAGCCAGGACGTCTTCGGCCGCACCTGGTCACGGCTCGGCGGCGTCGCGGCGTTCCGCCTCGGGGCGGTGCTCGCGGTGACGGTGCCCTGCCTGGTCGCCCTGGCCGCCCCCAACCTGGGCGTCGCACGGGCGGTGGGGCTGGCCTTCGCGATGGCCGCTGCGACGTTCTGCCCCCTGCTCCTGCTGGGGATCTGGTGGCGCCGGCTCACCGACGCCGGCGCGATCGCGGGGCTGCTCGTCGGCGGGGGCGGGTCGGTCGTCGCGATCGGCTGGACCCTCGCGACCTCGCAGCCCGACGGCTGGGCGGACACCCTCATGGGCCAGCCGGCCGCCTGGACCGTGCCCCTCGCCCTGGCCACGATGGTCGTCGTCTCCCTCCTCACCCCGTCGCGGGTGCCGCGGGGCGCGGGCCGCTTCCTCGTGCGCCTGCACACGCCGGAGACCCTGGAGCTGGACCGGGGCTGACCCCGGGGCCGGCCGCAGGGCCCGCAGGGCGGACGGCGGGTGACCGCGACGACCGCTCGTCGCGCCAGACCGACCGCTCACCGACGCCGTGGTCCCGTTCGGCGCGGGACCGGCTCGCGGACCTCGCCCACCCCGGGACCGGCTTCCTACGGTGACGGCGATCACATCCGCACGCCCGCACGAGACGAGGTGTCCAGTGACGAATGTCCAGAGGGAGCCCCACCAGCAGCCTCCCGAACAGCCCCCCGGCCAGCCTCATGACCAAGCGGCTCGTCACGACCCGGCCTACGACCGGCTGCACGAGGAGCCGGACTTCACCCACCTGCGCACGCTCTACCGCTCGTTCGTCTTCCCCGCCACGGTCGCGTTCCTGACGTGGTACCTGCTCTACGTCGTGATGAGCATGTGGGCGCAGGACTTCATGAGCAAGGAGATCGTCGACAACATCAACGTGGCGCTGGTCTTCGGCCTGCTCCAGTTCGTCACGACGTTCCTGCTCGCGTGGATGTACAGCCGCTACTCGACCGCGCGGCTCGACCCGCTGGCCCGCAAGCTCGACGAGCAGTTCCTCGACCTGACCCGGAAGGACCGCTGACGTGGACGGCGACCAGGCACTCACCACCACCCTCTTCCTCCTCGTCGTCCTCCTGACGGTCGGCATCACCTTCTGGGCGAGCCGGCAGACCAAGGGCGCAGCGGACTTCTACGCCGGCGGCCGCGGCTTCTCCGGTGTCCAGAACGGCCTGGCGATCGGCGGCGACTACATGTCGGCGGCGTCGTTCCTCGGCATCTCCGGCGCGATCGCCCTGAGCGGGTACGACGGCTTCCTCTACTCGATCGGCTTCCTGGTCGCCTGGCTCGTGGCGCTGCTGCTCGTCGCGGAGATGCTGCGCAACTCGGGCCGCTACACGATGGCCGACCAGCTGGCCTTCCGGATGAAGCAGCGCCCCGTCCGTACGGCTGCCGCCACCTCGACCGTCGTCGTCTCGATCTTCTACCTGCTGGCCCAGATGGTCGGCGCGGGTGCGCTCGTGGCCCTGCTGCTGGGCGTCGAGGGAGACGCGGCCAAGAACATCACGATCTTCGTCGTCGGGGCGCTGATGATCTTCTACGTCACCGTCGGCGGCATGAAGGGCACCACCTGGGTGCAGATCGTCAAGGCGGTCCTGCTCATGGGCGGCTCGGCGCTGATCGTGGTGCTGGTGCTCGCCAAGTTCGGCTTCAACCTCTCCGACCTGCTCGGCACCGCCGCCTCCAACAGCGGCAAGGGCCAGGCGTTCTTGGAGCCCGGCCTGAAGTACGGCGTCTCCACGACGAGCAAGATCGACTTCCTCAGCCTCGGCATCGCCCTGGTGCTCGGCACCGCGGGTCTGCCGCACATCCTGATCCGCTTCTACACCGTGCCGACCTCGCGCGACGCCCGGAAGTCGGTGCTGTGGGCGATCGGCCTGATCGGCGTCTTCTACCTCTTCACGCTGGTCCTCGGCTTCGGTGCGGCCGCGCTGCTGTCCTCCGACAAGTACGCCGAGGTCGCGGCCTCCGGCGGCAACCTGGCCTCGCCACTGCTGGCCGAGGCGGTCGGCGGCGGCGACGGGTCGACGGGCGGTGCAGTGTTGCTCGCGCTGATCTCCGCGGTCGCGTTCGCGACGATCCTCGCCGTGGTCGCGGGCCTGACGCTGGCCTCCTCGGTCAGCGTGGCCCACGACCTCTACAACAGCGTCGGCAAGCGCGGCACCGCCACGGAGGCGCAGGAGCTCAAGGTCACCCGGATCGCGGCCTGCGTGATCGGCCTGATCGCGATCCTGCTGGCCATCCCCGCGCAGCGGCTCAACATCGCCTTCCTCGTGGCGCTGGCCTTCGCGATCGCGGCGTCGGCCAACCTGCCCTCGATCGTCTACAACATGTTCTGGAAGCGCTTCAACACCCGGGGCGCGGTCTGGAGCATCTACGGCGGCCTGATCTCCGCGGTCGGCCTGGTGGTCTTCTCGCCGATCATGTCCGGCAAGGGCCTCGACCCGACCACCGGCAAGAACCTCTCCCTGCTGCCCACGAGCATCGACATCTCGTGGTTCCCCCTGGAGAACCCCGGCATCGTCTCCATCCCGCTGGGCTTCTTCCTCGGCTGGCTGGGCACGGTGACGTCGAAGGAGCCGTCGGCCGAGGAGCGCTACACCGAGCTCGAGGTCCGCGCGCTCACCGGCGCGGGCGCCGAGCAGGCCGTCCAGCACTGACCCATCCCGTCCGGTACCCGCCACGTCCTAGTGTGGGGGGTACCACTACTTCCGCCCCCGATGCGCAGGAGCAACCTTGAGTACTGAGTCGCCCGAGAGTGGGACCCTGTCCAACCTCCTCAAGGAGGACCGCCGCTTCGAGCCGCCGGCCGAGATCGCGGAGCACGCGAACCTCAAGGCCGAGGCCTACGAACGGGCCCGGTCGGACCGCGAGGCGTTCTGGGCCGAGCAGGCCGAGCGCCTGGACTGGGACCAGAGGTGGGACCGCGTCCTGGACTGGGACGACCCGCCGTTCGCGAAGTGGTTCGTCGGCGGCAGGCTCAACGCGTCGTACAACTGCGTCGACCGGCACGTCGAGGCCGGCCGCGGCGACAAGGTCGCACTGCACTGGGTCGGCGAGCCCGTCGAGGACAAGCGCGACATCACCTACGCCCAGCTCAAGGACGAGGTGTCGCGGGCCGCGAACGCGCTGACCGAGCTCGGCGTGCGGACCGGTGACCGGGTCGCGATCTACCTGCCGATGATCCCCGAGGCGGTGGTGGCGATGCTGGCCTGCGCGCGCATCGGCGCCCCGCACACGGTCGTCTTCGGCGGCTTCTCCGCCGACGCGCTCGCCTCCCGGCTCGAGGACTGCCAGGCGAAGGTCGTCATCACCTCCGACGGCGGCTACCGCCGCGGCTCGGCCTCGGCACTGAAGCCGGCCGTCGACGAGGCCCGCGAGAAGGCCGCCGGGAACGGCCACGTGGTGGAGAAGGTGCTGGTCGTCCGCCGTACCGGCCAGGACGTGGCCTGGGACGACGCCGTCGACGTGTGGTGGCACGACGTGGTGGACGGCGCCTCGAGCGAGCACACCCCGGAGGCCTTCGACGCGGAGCACCCGCTCTACGTCATGTACACCTCGGGCACCACCGGGAAGCCGAAGGGCATCCTGCACACCACGGGCGGCTACCTGGTCGGCACGTCCTACACCCACTGGGCGGTCTTCGACCTCAAGCCCGAGACCGACGTCTACTGGTGCTCGGCCGACATCGGCTGGGTCACCGGCCACTCCTACATGGTCTACGGTCCGCTCGCGAACGGCGCGACGCAGGTGATGTACGAGGGCACGCCCGACAGCCCCGAGCGCGGCCGCTGGTGGCAGATCATCGAGGACTACGGCGTCACGATCTTCTACACCGCTCCGACCGCGATCCGCTCGTTCATGAAGCAGGGGCGCGAGATCCCGGACCGCTTCGACATGTCCTCGCTGCGGATCCTCGGGTCGGTCGGCGAGCCGATCAACCCCGAGGCCTACGTCTGGTACCGCCACGTCATCGGCGGCGACCGCACCCCGGTCGTCGACACCTGGTGGCAGACCGAGACCGGCGCCATCATGATCAGCCCGCTCCCCGGCGTGACCGCCGGCAAGCCGGGCTCGGCGATGACCCCCATCCCCGGCGTCGCGGCCGAGGTCGTCAACGAGAACGGCGAGGCGGTGCCCAACGGCTCCGGCGGCTACCTCGTGCTCACCGAGCCGTGGCCCTCGATGCTGCGCACCATCTGGGGCGACGACGAGCGGTTCAAGGACACCTACTGGTCCCGCTTCTCCCAGGAGGGCTTCTACTTCGCCGGCGACGGTGCGAAGAAGGACGACGACGGCGACATCTGGGTGCTCGGCCGCGTCGACGACGTCATGAACGTCTCCGGGCACCGGCTCTCGACCACCGAGATCGAGTCCGCTCTGGTCTCCCACCCCAAGGTCGCCGAGGCCGCGGTCGTGGGCGCCAAGGACGAGGACACCGGCCAGGCCGTCTGCGCCTTCGTCATCCTCCGCGAGGAGGCCGGCGACGGTGGCGAGGACATCGTGCAGGAGCTGCGCCAGCACGTCCGCAAGGAGATCGGTCCCATCGCCACCCCGCGGCAGATCATGGTCGTCCCCGAGCTGCCCAAGACCCGCTCCGGGAAGATCATGCGGCGCCTGCTGCGCGACGTCGCCGAGAACCGCGAGGTCGGGGACGTCACGACGCTCGCCGACAGCTCGGTCATGGACCTGATCAGCAAGGGCATCGACGCGGGCAAGGGCGACGACTGACCCGCTTGTAGGCTGGCCCGTGGTGCGCCGGGAAGTCTGGTCGGCAGTCCCGCCGTCGACCCCCGAGGAGCGCCATGGGCCAGCCCCGACCCCGCAGCAAGCCGCGTCTGTTCAGCCGCGGCTCCTTCCTGGAGGCCTCGCGGACCGCCGAGATCCTCCGCGCCGAGACCACGGGCGGGCTGCTGCTGATGATCGCGGCGGCCGCGGCGATCATCTGGGCGAACAGCCCGTGGTCGGACGCCTACTTCGACCTGCGCGACCTCACCGTCGGCCACGACGGATGGTTCCACCTCGACCTGACGCTGGGGGCCTGGGCGGCCGACGGCCTGCTGGCGATCTTCTTCTTCGTCGTCGGCCTCGAGCTCAAGCGCGAGTTCGTCGCCGGCGACCTGCGCGACCCGAGGAGGGCCGCCCTGCCGGTCGTCGCCGCGGTCGGCGGCATGGTCGCGCCGGCCCTGATCTACGTGGCGTGGAACGTGGGCTCCGGCGACCTGGCCGGCTGGGCCGTCCCGACCGCGACCGACATCGCCTTCGCGGTGGCCGTGCTGGCCGTGATCAGCACCCACCTGCCGACCGGTCTGCGCACGTTCCTGCTCACGCTCGCGGTGGTCGACGACCTGCTCGCGATCACCGTGATCGCGCTCTTCTACACCGACCAGCTGCGCCCGGCGTACCTGCTCGGGGCCCTGGTGCCCATCGCGCTGTTCGCGGTGCTCGTGCAGCGGCGGATCCACAGCGGGCTGCTGCTCGTGCCCCTCGCCCTGGCCGCCTGGGTGCTGGTGCACGAGTCGGGGGTCCACGCGACCATCGCCGGCGTGCTGCTGGGCTTCACCGTCCCCGTGCTCCGCTCTGACGGCCACTCCGGGCCCGGCCTCGCCGAGCACCTCGAGCACCTGGTCCGGCCGATCTCGGCCGGGATCGCCGTGCCGGTCTTCGCGTTCTTCGCCGCCGGGGTCGCGGTCGGGGGCATCGACGGGCTGACCAGCGCCCTGACCGACCCGATCGCGCTCGGCGTGCTCACCGGCCTGGTCCTCGGCAAGCCGCTCGGCATCGCGGGGGCGACCTGGCTGCTCGCCCGCTTCACCCGGGCCGAGCTCGACGACGAGCTGAGCTGGCTCGACGTCATCGGGATGGCCATGCTCGCCGGCATCGGCTTCACCGTGTCGCTCCTGATCGGCGAGCTGGCCTTCGGCAACGGCAGCGTCGCCGACGACCACGTCAAGGTCGCGGTGCTCGCCGGGTCGCTGCTCTCCGCGCTGGTAGCGACCGGCGTCCTGCGCGCCCGCAACCGGGTCTACCGCCGGTTGCGCGAGGTCGAGGAGCGTGACACCGACCGCGACGGGATACCAGACGTCTACCAGAGAGACACCGACACGGACTGAATCGGTAGGGTGACGCGCATGGCAAGCAACGAGGTCCAGGACCAGGATCCGACGATCGGACGTCTGGTCCACGACGCCACCCGTGACATCTCCTCGCTGGTCCAGAAGGAGATCCAGCTCGCCAAGTCCGAGCTGAAGGTGAGCGTCAAGGCCGGCGGCACCGGCATCGGCCTCTTCGTCGGCGCGGCCTTCATCGCCGTCCTGGCGATCATCATGCTCTCGGTCTCGATCGCGTACTTCATCCACTGGAACGGGTCCGGGCTCAGCCTGCACTGGGCGTTCCTCATCGTCTTCGCCTTCTACCTGCTCATCGCCGGCCTGCTGGCCTTCCTCGGCATCAAGAGCGTGAAGCGGGTCCGCGCTCCCGAGCGGGCGATCGAGCAGGGCAAGGAGATCCCCCGGGCCCTCAAGGGTCAGGCGTAGGGCTCAGGTCTCGACGGTCGTCGGGATCCCCGGTTAACCGGGGAAGTCGTCGGTTCCACCCCGTTGCAATGGGGGCGAGCTCAATCGGTCTTAGCAACGGTCATGCTGCCGCCGGGTTGGCGAGCAGCTCGGCCAGCGCTTGGGCTGGGGTCTTCAGGTCCAGGGTAGGCCGGGGGCGTCGGTTGAGGGTCGCGGCGAT
>JAEZKN010000535.1 GCA_023415395.1 Actinomycetes bacterium | reverse complement strand
GATCGACCCCGCGGACACGTCGCAGGGCCTGCGGTTCCACGGTGACCTCAGGGACGAGTTCTCCCTCGCGGGCCGGGACCTGACGATGCCGGTGTTCGTCGACATCGGGGACGAGGGCGAGCCGACGCCGCACGGGTTGGTGTTCTACAGCCGGGGCGTCCCCCGGCTGATCACACCGTCCGGCGACGTCACGACGCTGGTGCCCGAGGCCGAGGAGTACGTCAACGAGGACTTCTGGCTCACGGCCCGGTGGGACGCCCAGAACCCCTGGGTGGCGGTCAACGCGCGGGTGGACGCCGAGCGCCTGGTGGTCGTCCACGACCTCAGCACCGGCACCGACGTGGCCTCCCTACCGGTGAGCGACGACTCCCAGATCATCGCCCTCGACGAGGGAGTGGTCTTCTTGAGCACCGAGGACGGCACCACCACCTGGGACGTGGAGACCGGGCTGGAGATGGACCTGGCCGGACCGCGCACGACGGTGATCGACGTCAGGAACGGCGTGGTGGCTCATCGCGGAGCGGCACTGATCGGACCCGCGGCCCGCGACTACCGGGTCGTGACCGGCGAGAAGGGCCAGGAGCTCACGCTGGACGGGGCCTACCTGACCGACGAGGGGCGCGTGCTGCAGTCGACCGACGGCGGGCCGCCGGTGGTGCTCGCGCTCCCGGAGGATCTCGACACGAGCACCGTCAGGAAGTGGATCGACACCGACGGGTCGGTCATGGTCTCGGTCCTCGTCTTCGAGGACGGGGTGGCCTCGCAGCTGTTCGACTGCGGCTACCCCTCCGGACCGTGCGAGGTCCTCGAAACCTGGGCCGACGACGCGACGGAGTCCCAGTAGGGTCGACCCGTGACTGACCTGGCGCGCGCTGGAGTGGCCGACACCGCCCGTCTCGTCGCCGGGGGAGAGATCTCTGCCCGCGGCGTCGTGGAGCAGGCGCTGAGCCGGATCGCCGAGCGGGACCCGGCGCTCAACGCGTTCTCCCGGGTGCTGGTCGACGAAGCCCTGGCCGAGGCCGACGCCCGCGACGCCGCGCTGGCCGCCGGCGGTCCGGTGGGGCCGCTGCACGGCGTACCGATCGCCATCAAGGAGGAGCTCGAGGTCGCCGGCACCGTGACGACCTTCGGGGGCGACGGCAACTCCACGCCGGCCGCCGAGGACGGCGAGGTGGTCAAGCGCCTGCGCGCGGCCGGTGCGGTGGTCGTCGGCAAGACCACGATGCCGGAGTTCGGCGCCTGGCCCTTCACCGAGTCGGTCTCGCGCGGGGTCACCCGCAACCCCTGGGACCGCACCCGCACGCCCGGCGGCTCCAGCGGAGGCACGGCGGCCGCCGTCGCGGCCGGGATGGTGCCGGCCGGCATGGGTGGTGACGGCGGTGGCTCGATCCGCATCCCCAGCGCCAGCTGTGGCCTCTTCGGCCTCAAGCCAGCCCGCGGGCGGGTGACCACAGCCCCGCACGCGCACCTGTGGTGGGCGCTCGGCACCGCCGGCCCGCTGACCCGTAGCGTGCTCGACAGCGCGCTGGTCTACGACGCGATCCGGGGCAACGTCGAGGGCGACCTCTACACCGCGTCCGGGGACGAGCCGTTCGTGGCCGCGGTCGGTCGCGATCCCGGGCGGCTGCGGATCGGCTGGTCCACCAAGCCGGTCACCCTCGGGGTGCGACCGGATCCCGTGCACGTTCAGGCCGTCCGCGACACGGTGGCGCTGCTGACCGACCTCGGCCACGACGTGCGCGAGGTCGACCCGCGCTACCCCGACCCGACGGCCGCCTTCGTGCCGCAGTTCTTCGCCGGCATCCGCGCCGAGGCCGGGCTCGTCGAGCACCCCGACCGGCTCGAGCGGCGTACCCGCCAGACCTGCGGGCTCGGCTCGTGGACGACCCCGCGGGTGGTGGAGTGGGCGCTTGGCCAGACCGAGCGCGTCTCGACCAAGGCCAACCGTGTCTTCGCAGACGTCGACGTGCTGCTCACGCCCGCGATCGCCCACCGGCCGCCGCGGGTCGGGCGCCTCGACGGCGTCGGCACGGTGCGCGCGGCGCTGCGGGCGATGCCCTCCATCGCCTACGCCGCGCTCTGGAACGTCGCCGGCAACCCCGCCGCCTCCGTGCCCGCCGGGGTGGGTGCGGACGGCCTCCCGGTCGCCGTGCAGCTGGTCGGCCGCACCGACGACGAGGCCACGTTGTTCTCGCTCTCCGCCCAGCTGGAGGAAGCCCGCCCGTGGCCGCTGGTCGCTCCGTGAGCGCGGCGATCGAGGCCGTCGGGCTCACCAAGCTCTACGGCGACCTGCGGGCCGTCGACGAGGTGTCCTTCGAGATCGCCGAGGGCGAGTTCGTCGGCATCCTGGGCCCCAACGGTGCCGGCAAGACGACGCTCCTGGAGATGGTGGAGGGCCTGCGCAAGCCGGACGCCGGCGGCGCGAGCGTGCTCGGTCTGCCCGTGTGGCCGCGCAACGCCGCCCTGCTGCCCCGGATCGGGGTGCAGCTCCAGGCCTCGTCGTTCTTCGACCGGCTGAGCGCGCGCGAGCAGATCCACACCTTCGCCGCGTTGTACGGCGCCAGCGCGGCGCGCGCCGACGAGTGGCTCGAGCGCGTGGGGCTGGGGGACAAGGCCGACGCCCGCGTCGAGGACCTCTCCGGTGGCCAGGCGCAGCGGCTCTCGATCGCGTGCGCCCTGGTGCACGACCCCGACGTGGTGTTCCTCGACGAGCCGACCGCCGCACTCGACCCGCAGGCCCGCCGCAACCTGTGGGACCTGCTCTCCGGCCTCAACGACTCCGGGCGCACGGTCGTGCTCACCACGCACTACATGGACGAGGCCGAGGTGCTCGCCGACCGGGTCGCGATCATGGACCACGGCCGCATCCTGCAGTTCGACACGCCGGCCGCGCTCATCCGGCGCCTCGACGCCCCCGCCCGGATCATCACCGGCGACGAGGAGACGATCACGACCCGCGAGCCCGCGACCGTGCTCGCGCGGCTGGCGGAGGAGGGGCGCCTCGACGGCGTCCGGGTGCACACGGGCACGCTCGAGGACGTCTTCCTCGACCTCACCGGACGGGAGTACCGCGCGTGATCAAGCCGTTCTGGGCGATCTCCCGCGCGATCGTGCTGGGCTTCCTGCGCGACCGGTCCGCGGTGTTCTTCTCGCTGGTCTTCCCGCTGATGTTCCTGGTGCTCTTCGGCGGGCTCTTCGCCGACCAGTCCGCCGGCAAGGTCGACATGATCGTGGTGGGTGACGTGGCGCTCGTCGACGAGGTGCCGCGCGGCGCGGACTCGACCTTCGACGCGACCTTCGAGGTCACCCGCTCCGACGACCTCGACGACGCGATCGACCAGGTCCGCAAGGGCGACGCCGACGTGGCCGTCGAGCAGCAGGGCGACACGCTCGTCGCGCACTACACGCAGACCGACCCGGCCCGGGCCGGCATCACCGCCGGCGCCCTCCAGGCGCTCGTCGACGGCACCAACGTCGCCGTCACGGGTCAGCCGCCCACCTACTCGCTGGAGGTCGAGTCGGTCGAGGACGACTCGCTCGACGCGATCCAGTACTACACGCCGGGCCTGCTGGGCTGGGCGGTCGCGATGAGCGCCGCCTTCGGTGCCGCCGCCACCCTCCAGGGCTGGCGGCAGACCAAGCTGCTGCGGCGGCTCCAGCTCGCGCCGGTGTCGACCCGCACCGTCGTCGGCGCCCGCGTCTCGGTGACGCTCGCGGTGGCCCTGGTGCAGATGGCGATCTTCCTGGGCGTGGGCGCGGCGTTCTTCGACCTGACGCTGACCGGCGCCTGGTGGATGGCGGTCCCGCTGCTGATCGTCGGCACCCTGTGCTTCATGTCGATCGGCCTGCTCGCCGGCGCGATCACCAAGACCCAGGAGGGCGCGGTCAACGCGTCCAACTTCATGGTGCTGCCGATGGCCTTCCTCAGCGGGTCGTTCTTCCCGCTCGAGGGCGCGCCCGCGTGGCTGCAGGCGATCTCGAACGTGCTGCCGCTCAAGCACCTCAACGAGGGCATGCTCGACGTGATGGTGCGCGGCGAGCCCTGGACGGCCGCGCTGCTGCCGATGCTCTACCTCGCGGTCTTCGCCAC
>JAEZKN010000089.1 GCA_023415395.1 Actinomycetes bacterium | reverse complement strand
ACGACCGGCCCCGCGTGTCGCCCCACCAACCCGGGGTGCAGCCGGTTAGCGTTGCCTCCGAACACCTGTTCGGACGACACGACGAGAAGGCGGCTCCATGCGCGTGCTCGGGATCGACCCCGGCCTGACCCGTAGCGGCATGGGCGTGGGCGAGGGCACGGTCGGCCGGCCGCTGCGCCTGGTCGACGTCAACGTGCTGCGCACCTCGTCGGGCCTGCCCGTCCCGGAGCGGCTGGTGACGATCGAGAAGGGCGTGGACGCCTGGCTCGACGAGTACGCCCCCGACGCGGTGGCCGTGGAGCGGGTGTTCGCGCGCTCGGACGTCAGCACGGTCATGGGCACCGCCCAGGCGAGCGGGATCGCCATGGTGTGCGCCGCGCGTCGCGGGCTCCCGATCGCGCTGCACACCCCGAGCGAGGTCAAGGCGGCCGTGTCCGGCAACGGCCGGGCCGACAAGGCCCAGGTGGGGGCGATGGTGACCCGGATCCTGCGGCTCGACGCGATGCCCAAGCCGGCCGACGCCGCGGACGCGCTCGCCCTGGCCATCACCCACATCTGGCGCGGAGGCGCCCAGGCCCGCATCGACGCCGCGCTCGCGGCGACAGGGAGGAAGCAGTCGTGATCGCGTTCGTGTCCGGCAAGGTCGCCGCGGTGACCCTGTCCAGCGCCGTCCTGGAGGTCGGCGGCGTCGGCCTGGAGCTGATGTGCACCCCCGGCACCCTCGCCACCCTGCGCACCGGCCAGGCGGCGACGCTGCCCACCAGCATGGTCGTGCGCGAGGACTCGCTCACGCTCTTCGGCTTCGTCGACGACGACGAGAAGCAGACCTTCGAGCTCCTCCAGACCGCCTCCGGGGTCGGCCCGAAGCTGGCCCAGGCCATGCTGGCCGTGATGAGCCCCGACGACCTCCGCGTCGCGATCGCCGGCGACGACCCCAAGACGCTCACCAAGGTGCCGGGCATCGGCCAGAAGGGCGCCCAGCGGATCATCCTCGAGCTCAAGGACCGGATCGGTACGCCGACCGGCGGCCGGTCCGCCGCCGCCCCCGTGGCCGCCGCCCCGTGGCGGGACCAGGTGCACCAGGGACTGGTCGGCCTGGGCTGGTCGGCCAAGGACGCCGAGAAGGCCGTCGACGCCGTGGCGCCCGAGGCGGGCAACGTCCCGGACGTCGCCGGTCTGCTGCGCGCGGCCCTCCGCACGCTGAGCAAGGCCTAGGAGGAGCGGTGCCGTTCCACGAGGACGACCTGGACGAGGCCGAGTCGACGCACTTCCGCTCGCTCACCGCCGCGGAGGCCGAGGGCGACGAGCGCGCCGTCGAGGCGGCGCTGCGCCCGCGGACCCTCGACGAGGTGGTCGGGCAGGCGCGGGTGCGCGACCAGCTCGGGCTGGTCCTCGAGGCGGCCCGGCGCCGCGGTCGCGCTCCCGACCACGTGCTCCTCTCGGGGCCACCGGGGCTGGGCAAGACCCCGCTGGCGATGATCATCGCCGCCGAGATGGGCGCGCCGCTGAGGCTCACCAGCGGTCCGGCGATCACCCACGCCGGCGACCTGGCCGCGATCCTCTCGGGCATGAACGAGGGCGACGTCCTCTTCGTCGACGAGATCCACCGGATGTCGCGGCCGGCCGAGGAGATGCTCTACATGGCGATGGAGGACTTCCGCGTCGACGTCGTCATCGGCAAGGGCCCGGGGGCGACGGCGATCCCGCTCGACATCCCGCCGTTCACGCTCGTCGGCGCCACCACCCGGGCCGGTCTGCTGCCGGGTCCGCTGCGTGACCGGTTCGGCTTCACCGCGCACCTGGAGTTCTACGAGCCCCACGAGCTCGACCTGATCGTGCAGCGGTCCGCCCGCCTGCTCGACGTCGACGTGCTCGCCGACGGCACCAGCGAGATCGCCTCGCGCTCGCGGGGCACGCCGCGCATCGCCAACCGGTTGCTGCGCCGGGTGCGCGACTACGCCCAGGTCCGCGCCGACGGTGTGGTCACCCTCGGCGTCGCCCAGGCGGCGCTCGACCTCTACGAGGTCGACCAGCTGGGGCTGGACCGGCTGGACCGCGCGGTCCTCGACGTCCTGTGCCGCCGGTTCGGCGGGGGACCGGTCGGCATCTCCACGCTCGCCGTCGCCGTCGGCGAGGAGCGGGAGACGGTCGAGGAGGTGGCCGAGCCCTTCCTCGTGCGCAACGGCTTCCTGGCCCGCACGCCGCGGGGCCGGGTGGCGACGCCCGCGGCCTGGGAGCACCTCGGGCTGAAGCCGCCGGCCCTTCCCGTGACCGTCGACGCAGACGCGACGCTGTTCGAGGACTGACCCCGGCATCCGACGCCGATTGGTGAGCCAGACCACCCCGCTGGTTACACTTGCCCGTCGTCGGCGCCCGGTCTGGTCGCGCTGCACCCTGCTTGTCGCTCGAGAGGTCGTTTCGTCGTGGAGTTCTTGCCGCTGATCGGCATCGCGCTGCTCTTCTGGCTCTTCATCATCCGCCCCGCCAGCAAGCGTCAGAAGGAACTCGGACGCATGCAGTCTTCGTTGACCGTGGGAGACGAGGTCGTGCTGACCTCGGGCATCTACGGCGTGGTCCACGGGATCGAGGACGATCACCTGCTGCTGCGGGTCGCCGAGGGCGTGGTGGTCAAGGTCGCCCGTGGTGCCGTCGGCACGATCGCGAGCAAGGCGGAGGACCCGGCGGACCCGGCCGCCGAGGACACACCCGGTCCCACGACCGGGACCGAGGAGAACTGACATGGCAAGCAAGGGCGCGCAGCACGCCGGCCGCCGGGTGCTCGTCTTCCTGCTGGGAGTGGCGGTGCTCTACGGGCTCGTGGCGCTCGCCGGCAACTGGAAGCCGGCACTCGGCCTCGACCTCCAGGGCGGCACGCGGATCACGCTCACCGCGGAGAACGACCCCTCCTCGGAGAGCCTCGAGGAGGCCCGGCAGATCATCGACGCGCGCGTGAACGCCTCCGGCGTCGCGGAGTCCGAGGTCACCACCCAGGGCGGCCGCTTCATCGTCGTCGAGATCCCGGGCGAGAACCGGCGTGACCTCGTCGACGTCGTCGAGCGCCAGGCGCAGCTGCGGTTCCGCGTGGTCGCCTGCTCCTCGGTCAACCCGGGTCCCTGCGGCCCGGACACGGCTCAGAACCCGGTCCAGAACCCGCTCGACGACCTGACGCCCTCGCCGGGCAGTGACGAGTCGCCCTCGCAGGCGCCGTCGGAGTCCGCGAAGCCGGGCAAGAAGAAGAACCAGGACGGCTCGGCCAAGAACCGTCCCGCGTTCGTCGCCGGCGAGAAGAACGCGGACAAGGACAAGGGCAAGGGCGCGGACAAGGAGTCGGGGTCCCCGGCTCCGTCCCAGTCTCCGGCCGGGTCGCCGACCGGCTCGCCGACCGCCGAGCCGAGCGAGGACGCCGGGAAGGACTCGAACCCGGCGACCGAGGCGCTGGCCTTCGCTGCCAACCCGGACCAGAAGTCGATCGAGGACTACCAGGCCTACACCTGCCCGGCCACCGCGCCGGTGGTCGACAACCCCGACAAGCCGCTGGTCACCTGCGGCACCGGCGAGTACGCCGACGTGAAGTTCCTGCTCTCGCCGGCCGCCATCGAGGGCACGGACCTGACCGACGCCACCGCGGGCGTCCCCCAGGGCGGCGTCGGCTGGCAGGTCAACCTCTCCATCGGCGGCGAGGGCAAGCAGGTCTTCGCCGACCTCTCCCGCGCGATGGTCGGCACCGACCAGCAGTTCGCGATCGTGCTCGACGGCAAGGTCATCAGCTTCCCGGGCTTCGACGGCGTGATCTCGGGCGGCGACGCGCAGATCAGCGGTGACTTCACCGAGTCCGAGGCCAAGGACCTCGCGACCAGCCTGAAGTTCGGCTCGCTCCCGATCGCGTTCACCGACGACACCACGTCCGAGGACGTCGGTCCCTCGCTCGCGGGCAACCAGCTCAAGGCGGGTCTGACCGCGGCCGCTCTCGGCCTGCTCCTGGTGATGATCTACTGCCTGCTCTACTACCGCGGCCTGGGCCTGGTCGTCCTGGCCTCGCTGATCGTGTCGGCGGCGATCACCTTCGCGCTGGTCCTGCTGCTCGCGAAGACCGCGGGCTTCACGCTGACCCTGCCCGGCATCGCGGGCCTGATCATCGGTGTCGGCGTGATCGCGGACTCCTTCGTCATCTTCTTCGAACGCATCAGGGACGAGATGCGCGAGGGCCGGTCCATGCGCGTCGCGGTCGAGACCGGCTGGCGCCGCGCCCGCAAGACGCGTGTCGCGGCCAACGTCGTGTCGCTGCTCTCGGCCGCGGTCCTCTACATCTTCGCCACCGGCGTCGTGAAGGGCTTCGGCTTCGCGCTCGGCCTGTCCACGCTGATCGACCTCGCGGTCCTCTTCTGGTTCACCAAGCCGCTGGTGTCCTACC
>JAEZKN010000055.1 GCA_023415395.1 Actinomycetes bacterium | reverse complement strand
ACGACCGGCGGCCGCCTCGCTAGCCTGTCCCGGTGGCAGTCAGAGCAGTGCGAGGAGCGACCCAGCTCGACGAGGACGTCCGCGACCACATGCTGGAGCGGGTGGCGGAGATGGTCACCGACGTCATGGAGTCCAACGGCCTGGAGGTCGACGACTTCATCTCGGTCATCTTCACCGCGACGTCCGACCTGCACTCGGAGTTCCCGGCCTACGCCGCCCGGCGACTCGGCTTCGGCGACGTCCCGCTCATCTGCGCGCGCGAGCTGGAGATCGAGGGGTCGATGCCCAGGGTCGTGCGGATGATGGCGCACGTCGAGACCGACCTGCCGCGCTCGGACATCACGCACGTCTACCTGCACGGCGCCGCGGCCCTGCGTCGGGACCTCACGCGGGTCCGTGCGGTGCCCGACGATGAGTGAGCTGACCGGTCCGGTCGAGGTCGTCGGCACCGGCCTGCTGGGCACGTCGATCGCCCTGGCGTGCCGGCGCGCCGGCCTCGAGGTGCTGCTCAGCGACCTGTCCCCGGAGCACGTCCGCACCGCCACCTCCCTGGGGGCGGGCCGGGCCCGGCGCGAGGACGACCGGCCGCAGCTGGGCGGCGGCGCGGTCCCGCCGGACCACCTGGGCGAGGCCATCGTGGCGGCGCTGGACGCCTCCGACGCGGTGGTCACCGACGTCGGCAGCGTCAAGGGCGGCCCGCTCGCGGCGGTGCAGGGGCATCCCCGGGTGCACCGGTACGTCGGCAGCCACCCGATGGCCGGCAGCGAACGCTCCGGGCCGCTGGCGGCCAGCGCGGACCTCTTCGAGGGCCGCCCGTGGGCGGTGACGCCGCACCCCACGGCCGAGGTCGACGCCGTGGAGCTGGTCGAGGAGCTGGTCGCGCTCTGCGGGGCCACGAAGGTCTGGCTGACCCCGGAGGAGCACGACCGCGCGGTCGCCCGCACCTCGCACGTCCCGCACCTGCTGGCCAGCCTGGTGGCCGGCCGCCTCGCCGAGGCACCGGAGCACCACCTCGTCCTGTCGGGGCAGGGGGTCCGCGACGTCACCCGGGTGGCGGCCGGCGACCCCGCGCTCTACGGACAGATCGTCGCCGCCAACGCCGAGGCGGTCCTCGGCCTGCTCGGCGAGGTGCGCGAGCAGCTCGACGCGATGATGCAGGCCGTCCAGGGCGGTGACCGCGTCGTCCTGGAGGCCGTCCTGCGCCAGGGTGTCGACGGCACCCGGGCCATCCCCGGCAAGCACGGCGGTCCGCCCCGTCCCATGCGCTCGGTCTGGGTCTCGGTGCCCGACCACCCGGGCGAGCTGGCGCGGCTGTTCGCCGACGCGGTCGCCAGCGAGGTCAACATCGAGGACATCCGCATCGACCACGACCCCGGCCGCGAGGTGGGTCTCGTCGAGCTGGTCGTCGACGAGACGCGCGCCGAGCACCTGCTGACCTCGCTCGAATCCCGGGGATGGGTGACTCACCGGTAGGCTTGCCGCCCGTGAGCAGCCCTCTCGTCGTCGCCGTCGACGGCACCTCCGGATCCGGCAAGTCGAGCACCTCCCGGGGTGTCGCGGACCGCCTGGGGCTGCGCTACCTCGACACCGGCGCGATGTTCCGGGCGATGACCTGGTGGATGCTGCGCCAGGGCGTCGACGTGCACGACCCGGCGGCCGTCGCGGCCCGCTGCCACGAGCCCGAGATCGTGTCCGGCACCGACCCGCTCGCGCCGACGATCCACGTCGACGGCACCGACGTCGCGGTGGCGATCCGTCAGGACGACGTGACCGCGGCCGTCTCGCCGGTCAGCACGGTCCCCGAGGTGCGCACGCGCCTGCTCGAGCTCCAGCGCGCGGCCATCGCCGCCGAGTCCGCGCGCGCCGGTGGGATCGTCGTCGAGGGCCGGGACATCGGCTCGGTCGTCGTACCCGACGCTCCGGTGAAGGTCTACCTCAGCGCCGACCCGGCCGCCCGCGCCGCGCGACGCACCGCCGAGCTCGGCGGGGGAGACGTCACCGCCACCCAGGAGTCCCTGCTCGCGCGCGACCGGATCGACTCGGCCCGGGCCACCGCGCCGCTGGTGATGGCCGACGGTGCGGTGCACATCGACACGACCGGCTACACGCTCGACGAGGTGATCGGCCTGGTCGTCGCCCTGGCCGAGGACGCGAAGGCGCGGACGTGACCCGCTCGGTCGCCCATCTCGACCCGCCGCGGAGCGACCGGGTCAAGGCCGCGCCGCGCTACCTGCTGCACTCGCCGTTGCGTCCGCTCGCCCGGTGGCTGATCCGGCGCCGCTACACGGTGCGCGTCAGCGACCCCGGCAACGTCCCGGCGTCGGGGCCGATCATCTACGCCTCCAACCACGTCGGGGTGATCGACGGGCCGCTGCTCGCGATCTTCGCACCGCGGCCCGCGCACGCGCTGACCAAGGTGGAGATGTTCCGGGGCTTCCTCGGCCGCTTCCTGTGGCACTCGGGGCAGATCCCGCTGGACCGCTTCCACACCGACCCGCGCGCGGTGAAGACCTGCCTGCGCGCACTGCGCGACGGCCGCGCGGTCGGTATCTATCCCGAGGGACGACGCGGACCGGGGGACCTCGAGCGCTTCCACCGCGGCGCGGCGTACCTGGCCCTGGTCTCCGGCGCCCCCGTCATCCCGGTGACCATGCTCGGCTCGCGGGAGCCGGGCGGCAGCAGCGGGTCCCTGCCGCGCAAGGGCGCGACCATCGACATGGTCTTCGGCGAGGCCTACCGGATGGAGCCGGTGGCCTGGCCCCGCACCCGGGAACAAGTCGAGAAGGCCTCGTTGTTGCTGCGGGAGCACATGCTGGTCCAGCTGGACCGGGCGCGCGCGTCGACCGGGAGAGACCTCCCGGGTCCGCTGCCGCCGACCGACGTAGATCCCGACCCCGCCACCGGGGTCACCGACCAAGGAGCCCCATGACCGAGCACGAGCCTGCCCACCAGGACGGTGAGGCGCTCGGCCCCCTCCCGATCCTCGCCGTCGTCGGACGGCCGAACGTCGGCAAGTCCACCCTCGTCAACCGGATCATCGGCCGCCGCGAGGCGGTCGTCGAGGACGTCCCGGGCGTGACCCGCGACCGCGTCTCCTACGACGCCAACTGGGCCGGCCGCGCCTTCACCGTCGTCGACACCGGCGGCTGGGACCCGGACGCGCGCGGGCTGGCCGAGCGGATCGCCGCCCAGGCCGAGATCGCCGTCGGCCTGGCCGACGCGGTGCTCTTCGTCGTCGACGCGACCGTCGGCATCACCGACGCCGACGAGGCCGTCGTCAAGATCCTGCGCAAGTCCGGCAAGCCGGTCGTGCTGGCCGCCAACAAGGTCGACGACCAGCGCACGGAGGCCGAGGCGTTCGGACTCTGGAACCTCGGCCTCGGCGAGCCGTTCCCCGTCTCCGGTCTCCACGGCCGTGGCTCGGGCGACATGCTCGACGCGGTGCTGGCGGCACTGCCCGAGCCCCCGCCCGAGCGTGAGGCGGAGGTCGGCGGCCCCCGTCGGATCGCCATCGTCGGCAAGCCCAACGTCGGGAAGTCCTCGCTGCTCAACAAGCTGGCGGGGGAGGAGCGCGTCGTCGTCGACAACGTCGCCGGCACGACCGTCGACCCGGTCGACGAGCTGATCGAGCTCGGTGGCCGCACCTGGCGCTTCATCGACACCGCGGGCATCCGCAAGCGGGTGAAGTCGGCGTCGGGCCACGAGTACTACGCGTCGCTGCGCACCTCGACCGCGATCGACCGCGCCGAGGTCGCCGTCCTCGTCGTCGACGCCGACCAGGCGATCTCCGAGCAGGACGTCCGCATCATCCAGACCGTCCGCGAGGCGGGCCGCGCGCTGGTGATCGCGTTCAACAAGTGGGACCTCGTCGACGAGGAGCGACGCTACTACCTCGAGCGCGAGATCGAGCGGGAGCTCGTGCAGGTGCAGTGGGCGCCGCGGATCAACATCACCGCCCGCACCGGCTGGCACGTCGACCGGCTCGTCCCGGCGCTCGACCGCGCGCTCGAGGGCTGGGAGACGCGCATCTCGACCGGGGCGCTCAACGGCTTCCTCGGCCGCCTGGTCGCCGAGCACCCGCACCCGGTGCGCGGCGGCAAGCAGCCGAAGATCCTCTTCGGCACCCAGGCCACCACCGCGCCCCCGACGTTCATCCTCTTCACCAGCGGCAAGCTCGACGCGTCCTACGAGCGGTTCATCGAGCGCCGGCTGCGCGAGGAGTTCGGCTTCGTGGGCACGCCGATCGTGCTCCAGCAGCGGCCGCGGGAGAAGCGCAAGCGCTGAGGACGATCCGGAGGGATTGAGGTCAGGAGCTGGCCGCTTCGGCTCCTAGCGTTCGTGGCATGACGAACACCATCACCACCACCGAGCGCGACGACATCCTCGAGCTCCTGCACCACCATCGCGGCCTCTTCCGCTTCACCGTCCAGGGCCTCTCCGACGAGGTCGCCCGCACGACGCCGACGGTCAGTGAGCTCTCCCTCGCCGGGCTGATCAAGCACGTGACCGCGGTCGAGCGGAACTGGGCCGACTTCGTGGTCAACGGGCCGGCCGAGCAGACCTTCTCCGACTGGGAGAACATCGACTGGAGCAACCCGCCGGCTGCGGTCGTGGAGTGGCAGAACGGCTTCCGGATGCTCGAGGGCGAGACGCTCGCCGGGCTGCTCGAGGCCTACGACGCCGCGGCCGCCGCGACCGACGAGCTGGTCCGCACCGTCGACCTCGACACCCGGCATCCCCTCCCGGAGGCCCCGTGGACCGAGCCGGGCGCCACGTGGTCCGCCCGCCGTGCGCTCGTCCACATCGCGCTGGAGACCGCCCAGCACGCGGGCCACGCCGACATCATCCGCGAGACGATCGACGGCCAGAAGTCGATGGGCTGAGCGGCGCGCCTCCGGTCGACCCGATTCCGCGACGGCGGCCCGGCTGCGATAGTGTTCACGCGGTCCTGCAGAGGACCGATTCGGGCTGTGGCGCAGCTTGGTAGCGCACTTGACTGGGGGTCAAGGGGTCGCAGGTTCAAATCCTGTCAGCCCGACCGAATTTCAGCAGGTCAGAGGCGGTTTCTCCGGGACGGGGAGACCGCCTCTCTGCATGCCGGGGCGCGAGCGAGCGCCGCATCACGTTCTGCACGACCGCGGGGCGACCGCGGCCGAGGCGACGCGCGCCGCCGGGCATCCTGAGCACGTGTCGACCTCGCTCACCGCCCCGTCCGAGACCGCCCGTGCCCGCGCCGCCGAGCGGTTGGGCTCGCTGGCCACGCCGCCGGGGGCGCTGGGCCGTCTCGGCGAGCTCGGGGTCTGGCTGGCGGCCTGCCAGGGGCAGGTGCCGCCCGCGCCGGTCGACGACGTGCGGCTGGTGATCTTCGCCGGTGACCACGGGATCGCCCACCACGGGGTGTCGGCGTTCCCGCCCGCGATCACCGGCGCGATGGTGCGGACCTTCCTCAGCGGCCGGGCGGCCGTGTCCGCGCTGGCGGCGACGCACGGCGTGCAGGTGCGCGTGCTGGACCTCGGCGTCGACGAGGACTTCGCCGACCTGCCCGAGGACGTGCGCGCCGCGCTGACGGCCCACAAGGTACGCCGGGGAAGCGGCGCCATCCACACCGAGGACGCGCTCTCGGCCGAGGAGACCCGCGCGGCGCTCGCCGCCGGCGCCGCGGTCGCGCGGGAGGAGGCCGGCGCCCAGCTGCTGCTCAGCGGCGACATGGGGATCGGCAACACCACCCCGGCCACGGCGATGGTCGCGGCCGTGCTCGGCCTGCCGGCGTCCGAGGTGGTCGGGCGCGGCACCGGGGTCGACGACGCCACGCTCGCCCACAAGGCCGC
>JAEZKN010000049.1 GCA_023415395.1 Actinomycetes bacterium | reverse complement strand
GCTCTCGGGCAGGCGCCCGTGACCTCCGGCATGCGCGAGCACCAGGCCGGCTCCGCCATCGGTGCGGACCCGCAGCGGGTCGTGGTCGTCGGCGGCGGGATCGCCGGCCTCGCCACCGCCGCGCTGCTGGCCTCCCGCGGGCACGAGGTCGACCTGGTCGAGAAGAACGACGCGCTGGGCGGCCGGGTCGGCAGCATCGAGCGCGACGGCTACCGGTTCGACACCGGCGCCTCGTGGTGGCTCATGCCCGAGGTCTTCGACCACTTCTTCTCGCTCCTGGGCACCTCCACCGAGCAGGAGATCGACCTCGCGGTGCTCGACCCGAGCTACCGCGTGTTCTTCGAGGACCACCCCGAGCCGATCGACCTGCGCCCCGACCGCGCCCACAACCGCGCCCTCTTCGAGGCGCTCGAGCCCGGGGCCGGGGAGGGCTTCGACCGCTACCTGGAGTCCGCCGACGAGGCCTACGACCTGGCCCTGCGGCGGTTCCTCTACACCAACTTCGACGCGCCCACGTCGCTGCTGCACCCCGACATCGTGCGGCGCAGCCCGAAGCTCGGGCGCCTGCTGACCCGCTCGCTCGAGAGCCACGTGGCCGCGCGCTTCTCCGACGACCGGCTGCGCCAGGTGCTGGGCTACCCCGCGGTCTTCCTCGGCTCCTCGCCGGGCCGCGCGCCCAGCATGTACCACCTGATGAGCAGCCTCGACCTGGGCGACCGCGTGCTCTACCCGCAGGGCGGCTTCACCCGCCTCATCGAGGTCGTCGCCGCGCTGGCCGAGCGGCACGGCGCCCGCCTGCACACCGGCGTGCCCGTCACCCGGATCCTCACCGAGAGCCAGGGCCGCCGGGCCCGGGTCACCGGCGTCGAGGTCGGCACCGGCGCCGACGCGCACCGGATCCCGGCCGACGTGGTCGTCGGAGCCGCCGACCTCCACCACGTCGAGACCGCGCTGCTGCCGCCGGCACTGCAGACCCACCCGGAGAAGGCCTGGCGGCGTCGCTCGCCCGGCCCCGGCGTGGTGCTGGCGATGCTCGGGGTCGAGGGCCGGGTGCCCGAGCTCCCGCACCACTCGCTGTTCTTCGTCTCCGACTGGGGCCGCAACTTCGGCGACATCTTCGGACCGGACGCGCGGGTGCCCGACCCCGCCTCGGTCTACGTCTGCAAGCCCTCCGAGACCGACCCGACGGTGGCCCCCGCGGGCTGCGAGAACCTCTTCGTCCTCGTGCCGGTCCCCGCCGACACCGCGATCGGGCACGGCGGCGCGGACGGCCAGGGCTCGGCGCAGGTCGAGCGGGCCGCGGACGCGGCCATCGACCAGGTCGCCCGCTGGTCGGGTGCCACCGACCTGGGCGACCGGATCCGCGTGCGCCACACGATGGGGCCCGAGGACTTCGAGACCCAGTACCACTCGTGGCGCGGCGGCGCCCTCGGGCTGGAGCACAACCTGCGCCAGAGCGCGTTCCTGCGCCCGTCCAACGTCTCGGGCAAGGTCGACGGGCTGCTGTACGCCGGCGCCAGCACCGTGCCGGGCGTCGGCCTGCCGATGTGCCTGATCAGCGCGGAGCTGGTCCTGAAGAGGCTCACCGGAGACCGATCGGCGACGATGACCCGATGAGCCCGACCCACTGGTCCTACGTCGCGATGCTCGCCTTCTGCCTCGTAGGAACCCTCCCGCTCGTGCCGGCGTTCCGGCTCACCGTCTTCCGCCAGCCGCGGCGGCTGCTGGTCAGCATCCTGCTCGCCGGGACGCCGTTCCTGGTCTGGGACCTCTGGGCCACCGCGGCCGGCCACTGGTGGTTCGACGAGGACCAGACCCTGCCCTGGCGGGTCGCGGACCTGCCCCTGGAGGAGATCTCGTTCTTCGTGGTCATCCCGCTGGTGTCGGTCCTGACCTTCGAGGCCGTCAAGGTCGTCCGCGGCGAGCGGCGGGAGACCCGATGACCTACACCGCTCTCGCGGTCGTGGGCGTGGTGCTGGCGGTCGTCATCGACCGCTGGGTCGCCCGCACCCGACTCACCTCGTCCCCGACCTGGTGGTCGGCGTACGCGATCATCGTGTTCTTCCAGCTCCTGACCAACGGCTGGCTCACCGGCCGCGGCATCGTCAGCTACGACGGCGACACCATCCTCGGCAGCGGGGTCATCACCTTCATCGGCGACGGACGCTTGGTCTACGCGCCGGTCGAGGACCTCGCGTTCGGCTTCGCCCTGGTGCTGCTGACCTGCGTGGTCTGGCAGCGCCAGGGCGACCCGAAGAGCGAACCGAAGCGCGAGCCGAAGGGCGACGAGACGGCGTGAGCATCTCCGACCGGCTCCAGGCGACCCGTCCCACCGACATCGGTGTCCCCGGCCCGACCGCGCTCGACATGGCGCGGTCCTTCCGCTCGGTGCGCTCCGACCCGCTCAGCTTCCTCGGCGAGGTCACCGAGCGGTACGGCGACCTCGTGGCGTTCCCCGTCCCGGGGCCACCGGCGCTGCTGCTGAACGACCCCGCCGACGTGCGGCAGGTCCTGCAGACCGGCGCCCGGTGGTGGGGCAAGCAGACCGTGCAGTTCGCCGCGCTGGCGCGGGTGACCGGCCCCGGCCTGCTCGCCTCGTCGGAGCCGAGCTGGATCGAGCACCGCCGGCTCGCGGCACCGGCGTTCCACCACCAGCGGCTCGAGGCCGTCAGCGAGCAGGTCCGTGCCGCGGCCGACGAGGCGCTGGGCACCGGGCTTCCGGAG
>JAEZKN010000032.1 GCA_023415395.1 Actinomycetes bacterium | reverse complement strand
GCGCGGTGCAGGTCGTGCAGGGCGACGCCCCGACCGCGAGCGCGCTCGTCGGCCACGCGGGCGTCGACCGGGTCGCCTTCACCGGCGGCGAGTCGGCGGGCCGGGCGATCGCCGCGCTGGCCGGCAGCGCGCTCACCCCGACGCTCATGGAGCTCGGCGGCAACGACGCAGCGATCCTGCTCGAGGACGCCGACCTCGGCCCGGACGCGATGGACCGGCTGGTGATGGCCAGCTTCGCGACCTCCGGCCAGGTGTGCATGGCCGTCAAGCGGCTGCTCGTGCCGCAGTCGCGCTACGACGAGGTCGTCGACGCCTACCGTGCCGCGGCCGACCGGGTGCTGCGTCTCGGCGACCCGCTCCACGAGGGCGTCTCGATCGGGCCGGTCGTGACCGCGGCGTCCGCGTCGCGGGTGCGGGGGATGGTCGAGGCCGCGGTCGAACGCGGTGCGGAGGCGATCGTGCTCGGCACCGACGACCCGGACACCGACCTCGCACGCGGGCACTTCCTGCGCCCCACGCTCGTGCTCGGCGCCGGCGACACCGACCGGATCGTGGCCGAGGAGCAGTTCGGCCCGGCCCTGCCGCTGCTGCCCTACGCCAGCGTCGACGAGGCCGTGGCCCGCGCGAACGCCGGCGACCTGGGCCTGGCCGCCTCGGTCTGGTCGGCCGACGAGGACCGCGCGTTCGCGGTGGCCGCTCGCCTGGAGGCGGGCTTCACCTTCGTCAACACCCACAACCGCACCGGCATGGCGCTGCGTGCGCCGTTCGGCGGCATCAAGCGGTCCGGGTGGGGACGCGAGTACGGCGACGAGGGGCTGACCGAGCACACCCAGACCTGTGTGGTGCATGCTCCCGGCGCCTTCCGGCCGGGCGGTGCGGGACTCGGCGCCTCGGCGTACCCGGTCTGACCGCGAGGCGGGATCTCGGGACCAAAGTCCCGACTTCGCCCGATGCTGGACCCTGGCTCGGCGAGCCCCTTCCGTCGTGTCATAGATAATATATACTTTCCCCCAATCTCAGTTGATCCGCGAGCGTCGAGGAGCCCGATGAGCCAGACCCTGAAGTCCGTGCGGGAGTTCTACGACGAGGCTCCGCCCACCGACATCTCGGAGATCTTCGGCACCTGGATGGACCTCGTCGACAGCCTCAAGGCCAAGGTCGCGGACCGGTTCGACCTCACGCGCGACCCGTCCACCGAGGTCCTGGAGTCCTTCGGTGGCGAGAACGGCGGCCCGACCGGCCGCATCCGGGGCTACGCCGGGCCCGAGATCGACTGGATGATCCACTCGCACATGGAGAACGCCAAGCTCGGCTTCGCCAACATCCACCTGACGATCTGGCTCGGCCCGCAGGTCAAGGTGCCGCACTTCGGCCTCGCCCTCGGCGCTTTCCCGCAGGCCTGGATCTTCGTCGACTCCGTGCCGCGCACCAACCTGCTCACCGACACCGAGTCCTACGACCGCTACTACGGCCCGCTCAACACCGAGTGGGAGCAGGTGCAGCAGAACAACGACTTCCTCGCGCCGTTCGTCAGCCGCAGCGGCTTCGTCCGGGCGAGCCTCTCGCCGATGGCCCACGCCTACACCGCGCCGACCGACAGCCGCACCACCGACGTGGTGACCAAGCTGGCCAACGACCACCTCGACCGGTGGCTCGCCTGGGTCGACGAGGCCGAGCGGGTGCCCGCCGAGGAGCAGGCCGCGCTCGCCGCCGACGACCTCGCGACCCGTCGCAACATCGCCGACCGCGACCCGGCCAACGAGATGGGCGACCGGTTCTTCGGCAAGGAGCTCACCGACACCCTGGTCCGTGCCCTGTGGGGCGGCGACCGTCAGCTGCCTCGCGCGCACGAGTGGAGCTGACCTTGCTCGTCCGAACCATCCGGACCGCTGCCCGAGTCCCGGGCACGGAGGCGCCGTACGACACCGTGCACGTCACGGTGCGTCATCCTGCGCTCCCGGCCCAGGACGACGCGGAGCGGATGAGCGGTCGGCTGCAGGCCGATCCTGCCGGGGCGCCGTACCCCGTGGTGGTGCTGGTGCCCGGGGTGAACGTGGCGGCCGACGCCTACCGCTGGTTGGCCTTCCGGCTGGTCGAGGCCGGCTTCGTCGTCGCGTCCTACGACTGGGTCGGCGAGCTGTTCCCGGGGGAGTACGGCCTGACGCCGGGCGTCGACATCGTCGCCGCCGGGCCCGATCACTACGGTGAGCGGCCGACCACGCCGGCGCTTGCGCCCGTGCTCGAGGCCGTGGCCGCGCTGCACGAGAGCGGTCCGCTGGCCGGCCTGCTCGACCTGGACAAGGTCGCGCTCGTCGGTCACTCCGCCGGCGGCACCGTGTCGCTCCAGTCGGCCCGTCCGAGCTGGTTCCCCCAGGTGCGCGCGGTCGTCACCTACGGCGCGCACACGATGGCCTCGCAGATGCTCGGCTACCCGCCCAGCATGCTGCTGCCCGCCCCGGTCGGTGCGCCCACGATGCTGGTCGGCGGCACCGCCGACGGCGTGGTCGCCGCCAGCGCGATCCGGTACGGCGAGGACCCGAACGACTCCGCGCACGACCCCATCGCGCGGACCTGGCGCGAGGCACTGCCCGTGGACACCGAGGCGTGGCTGGTGAAGCTCGCCGGCGCCGGGCACCTGCTGCTCGCCCACCCGGAGGACCCCTCCACCGCGCGCGGCTTCCTCAAGGAGCCCACCGACGCCGACCACGACCGGCTCCGCGACGTCCTCGCCGATGTCGTGACCACGTTCCTCGCCGCGCACCTGGCCGGCGACCCCGCCGCAAAGGAGCGGCTGGAGGAGCTCGCCGTCCATCCCCCGATCGAGATCGCCGACGTACGGCGACGCTAGGAGAGTCCGATGTTCAAGAACTTCTGGTACGCCGTCGAGTTCAGCCAGGACGTGCTGCCCGGCAAGCCGATGAAGGTCAAGGTCCTGGGTCAGCAGCTGGTGCTGTACCGCAAGACCAGCGACAACTCCGTGGTCGCGATGTCCGACCTGTGCGTCCACCGTGGCGCCGCGCTGTCGGACGGCGAGGTCAAGGGCGACTGCGTGGTCTGCCCCTACCACGGCTGGGAGTACGAGCCGAACGGTGAGGTGTCGAAGATCCCGGCGCACCCGGACAAGGGCATTCCGCGCAAGGCGCGGATCGACTCCTACCCGGTGCAGGAGAAGTACATGTTCGTCTGGGTCTACATGGGCGACCTCCCGGAGGAGGAGCGCCCCCCGATCCCGGACTGGTCCGACATCGACGACACCGAGACCTACCGCGCGGTCACCGGCTCCTTCCTGTGGAAGTCGAACTACGAGCGCATCCTCGAGAACGGTGTCGACGTCGCGCACACCCCGTTCGTGCACGGTGGTGTCTTCGGCAACAAGGAGAAGCCGGAGGTGCCCGAGTTCGAGATCGAGAGCTCGGAGTGGCACTGCAAGGTCTCGGTCGTGCTGCACCCGCCGAAGTCCAAGGGCATCTGGGGCGTCATCAACCCCAACAAGACGCAGTCGCTCGCCGAGCGACCGCCGGTCCCGGTGTCGACCACCTGGTGGCTGCCCAACATGATCCTGCTGCACGTGCAGACGCCCATGGGCGACATGAAGATCTTCGACGTCAACATCCCGATCGACGAGGAGACCACGCTGGTCAAGTTCGTCGCCCTGCGGACGTTCTTCAAGGGCAAGTGGGCTGACCGCGACGCCAAGCGCCGCGTCTTCAAGGTCCTCTACGAGGACCAGGCCATCGTCGACGCCGTGCGTCCCGAGCTGCTGCCCTTCGACCTGTCCGACGAGCTCCACGTCAAGAGCGACTACAACGCGGTCCTCTACCGCCGACGCCGCCAGGAGCTCATCGACATGGGCTGGTCGGTCGAGGGCAACACCATCGTCGGTGAGGGCCCGGCGCGGGTCGAGGCGCGGGTGATCCCCTCGCCGGTCCGCAAGGAGGTCCCCGAGCTGGCGAGCGCCTGGAACTTCAAGGAGGTCCGCTCCAAGGAGATCCTGCGCGGCAACGTGGACCGCGCCCAGCGCGGCGACGTGCCCCGCAACGACGACAACCCCGACGACAAGTCGACGATCAAGAAGGTCAAGGCATGAGCGACGTCACCATCAGCCTCCCCGGAGCTCTCTGCCAGGGCACGCTGGACACCCTGGTCGAGCGCGGCAACCTCACCGAGGTGACCGGCCCCGACGGCGGCCCGCACCTGCCGCTCACCACCGCCGCCTTCGGCGAGCCGATGTCGGTCGGCGAGGCGCGGATCTTCAGCGGCGACCGGATCGCCAAGGCCGTCTACGTCGGCATCGTCGTTCCGCAGATCCAGATGGACAGCCACATGGTGTTCGCGTTCACCGACGCGGGCAGCCCGGTGCCGCACTTCACGCTGGACTCGGTCCACGCCGGTGGTCACTACGCCTTCCACCTCGACCTGATCCAGAAGGTCGACGCAGGCACCCACATGGTCTACAACGACTGGGCGCACACGCCGCTGACCGAGACCTACGAGTCGGTCCAGGCCAACCCCGGCTACACCAAGGCCGCCCTGGAGCCGCGCCAGCTCACCGTGATGTCCTCCTGGATGCTCGCGGCGCGCTCGACCCAGGAGGCGTTCGCCGAGCTGGACGCCCCGGTGAAGTCCTACCTCGACCACTGGTTCACGCTGCTGGAGAACGACGTGCCGGCCGACGTCCTGGCCGACGTCGCCGACACCGACCTCGCCGTCCGCGACGCGCGCAACCGCGGGCTGCTGTTCAGCCCCGAGGTCGACAAGGTGTGGGCGCAGATCTCCCGCCTGCTGACCGAGCCGGTCGCCGAGCAGATCCGTCTGCTGCTGGTCGACAACGAGCTGCCTGCATGAGTGAGGTCGAGACCAGCGAGTGGCAGAAGCGCATCGAGGGGGAGTGGCACGGGATCCCCGGCCTCTTCGACGCGCAGGGCAACCACGTCGGCTTCGAGTTCATCGCGCGCGCCAG
>JAEZKN010000513.1 GCA_023415395.1 Actinomycetes bacterium | reverse complement strand
GCCCTCGGGGGCTCGCCTCTACGGCCGCGGCGCCGCAGACGACAAGGCCGGGATCATGGCCCACGTGGGCGCGCTGCGGGTCTTCGGCGACGACCTCCCCGTGACCGTGCGCTTCTTCATCGAGGGCGAGGAGGAGGTCGGCTCCGACACCCTCGTGGAGCTGCTCGAGCAGCACCAGGAGCGCCTCGCGGCCGACGTGATCGTCATCGCCGACTCCGGCAACTGGGACATCGGCGTGCCCGCGCTCACCACCAGCCTGCGCGGACTGGTCCGCGTGGACGTCGAGGTCCGCACGCTCACCCACGCCGTGCACTCCGGCATGTGGGGCGGGCTCGTGCCCGACGCGGTGATGACGCTGGCGCGCGTGCTCAGCACCCTGCACGACGACCGCGGCAACGTCGCCGTCGCCGGCCTGCACTCCGGCCCGGCCGCCGACGTCGAGTACCCCGAGGAGCGCCTGCGCGCCGAGTCCGGCGCCGCCCCCGGCATCGAGTGGATCGGCGACGGCTCCACCGTGGAGCGCCTGTGGACCAAGCCCGCGCTGAGCATCACCGGCCTCGACGCCCCGAAGGTCGCCGGCGCCAGCAACACGCTGGTCCCGGCCGCCCGCGCGCGCATCTCGATGCGGATCGCGCCGGGCGACACGACGGCCAACGCCACCGAGTGCCTGGTCCGCCACCTCGAGGCGAACGTCCCCTGGGGCGCGACCCTCACCCACACGGTCGTCGACACCGGCGAGGCCACGCAGATCGACGCCACCGGTCCGGCGTACGACGCCGCGCGTGCGGCGTTCACCGAGGCCTGGGACGGCACGGAGCCGGTCGACATGGGTGTCGGCGGGTCGATCCCGTTCATCGCCGAGTTCCTCCGCGCGTTCCCCGAGGCGAGCGTGCTCGTCACCGGCGTCGAGGACCCCGACACCCGCGCGCACGGCGCCAACGAGGGCCTGCACCTCGCCGAGTTCGAGCGGGTGGTGCTCGCCGAGGCGCTCCTGCTGGAGAAGCTCGGGCGCTGACCCGGGTCAGGCCCGGGGGAGGACGACCCGGAAGGTGCTGCCGCGGCCGAGCTCGGACTCGATCTCCAGGCGGCCGCCGTGCCGGGCGACGACCCGGCTGACGATGGCCAGCCCCAGGCCGGTGCCGGGCTCGGCGACCGCCGCGGGGTTGGAGGAGCGGAAGAACTCGGTCCCCAGCTTCGCGACGTCGGCCTCGGAGATGCCGATGCCCTCGTCGACCACGGTGAGGACCACCTGGCCGTCGTCCGAGCCCCCGACCGCGATGTCGACGCTGCCGCCGGACGGCGTGTACTTCACCGCGTTGCTGACCAGGTTCGCGCACACCCGGTCGAGCTCGAAGGTGTCGCCCAGGGCGAGCACCGCCTCGTCGGGGACCTCGGCGCGGACGGTCACGCCCTTCTGGGACGCCGTCACCGAGACCAGGTCGACGACCTCGTCGACGATCCGGCGCAGGTCGACCGGGACGGGGATGACCGGGTTCTCGGCGTCGCCCACCTTGGAGAGCAGCAGCAGGTCGTCGATCACCCGCACCATCCGTCGGGCGCCGCGGTCCATCGCGTTGAGCGAGTTCCTCGTGGTGCCCGAGAAGTCCGGCGAGGACTCCAGCATCTCGAGGTGGCCCAGCACCGAGGTGAGCGGGTTCTTCAGCTCGTGGGCGACGGTCGCGATCAGCTGGCCCTTGTAGGTGTCGAGCTCCTGGAGCTCCTCGACCAGCTGGTGCTCGCGCTCGAAGGTGTGGGCGTTGAGGATGGCGTGCCCCAGGTCGTGGCCGATGTCGATCGCGGTCGCCGCCTCGGCCTCGGTCCACCGCGGGGCTCCGGCGAGCCGGGTGAGGACCAGGTTGCCCAGGCACTTCGGCCCGGCGCCGAGGGGAGTGAAGAGCAGCGACTCGACCCCGATCCGGTCGAGGAACTCGCGGATCAGCACGCCGCGCTCGGGGGTGACCACCTCGCTGTACGGCTCGTCCGGCGCCACCACGAACGCCTGCTGCAGCTGCCAGGCGAGGTGGGCGGAGTCCTCGGCGATCTCGACCATCGCCGGGCTCAGCTCGACCGTCTCGCCGGTGGCCGTGTAGATCGTGCCGTGGCCGGCCTGGTCGAAGGTCTGCAGCCACATGCCGGCGGCGTTGAAGCCCTCGACCAGCGCCTCGGTGCAGTCCTCCACGATCCGCTCGAGGCTGAGCTGGGCGGTCGCGCGGCGCACGATCGTGCGGGCGGCCTCGGCCATCCGCACCTTGTCCGCGAGCTCCTCGCGCTCGAGGGCGACGATCACGGACTGGCGGGCCTGCTCGGCGTACGCGTTGAGGACGACGCGCTGCGCCTCGCCGGGGCGCCGGCCGTCGACGGGGACGTCGATCGCGAGGGTGCCGCGCAGGTTGCCCTCGTCGTCGTAGAGCGGCGCGATGAGCATGTCGAGGGGGTGCCACGCGTCCGGGGCGTCGTCGATCGGCTCGATGTCGGGGACCCAGCCCCACTGCTCGCCCGCGCTCGGGTCGAGCCGCTCGTGGGGGACGAAGCGGAACAGGCCCCAGTCGTCGGCCTTGGCGATCTCGGCCGAGAGCTGGTCGACCGGCGTACGCCGCCCGCGCAGGGAGTCGCCGGCGTCCTCCATCCCGGCGACCGCCATCACCTCGAGCTTGCCGTCCCCGCGGACCACGCTGATCGCGGCGATGCCGAAGCCGGCGACCTTGGTGACGCCCTCGGCGATCAGCTGGAGTGCGTCACGGGAGGGGGCGTCCGACCAGCTGGTCGGGCGGCTGGTCGTCGCGGGGCGGGCTGCGCTCGGCGACATCGATCCTCATCTGGGTGGGGTCTGGCACATGTTACGTCGGCTACACCGGCTCCGAACTGAAGCGTTCACGTCGGCGCGGGCGTGAGATCTCGATTGGGAGGCGTCGCAGCGGGGCCCGTAGACTCAGGCCGTGCCGTTCCAGAGCAGCCCCCGCAAGGGAGGCGACGGTCGGTTGACCGCGGCCCTCGACCCTCACGAGCAGGGACCCCAGGACGCCTGTGGCGTCTTCGGTGTGTGGGCCCCCGGTGAGGACGTGGCCAAGCTGACCTACTTCGGCCTCTACGCGCTCCAGCACCGCGGCCAGGAGTCCGCCGGCATCGCGGTGAGCAACGGCCGGCAGATCCTGGTCTACAAGGACATGGGCCTGGTGTCCCAGGTCTTCGACGAGACGACGCTCGAGTCGCTCAAGGGCCACCTCGCCATCGGTCACAGCCGCTACTCCACGACCGGCGCCAGCACCTGGCAGAACGCCCAGCCGACCTTCCGCCCCACCGCCGACGGCTCGATCGCCCTGGGCCACAACGGCAACCTGATCAACACCGCCGACCTGCGGCAGATGGTCGTGGACCTCCCCGGCCCCGACGACGAGCTCGAGCTGCACACCCGGCCGGCCGAGGAGTCGACCAACGACACCAGCCTGGTCACCGCGCTCCTGGCGCACCACCCCGACACCTCGCTGGAGCAGCGGGCGCTGGAGGTGCTTCCCCAGCTGCGCGGGGCCTTCTGCTTCGTGTGGATGAACGAGGACACCCTGTACGCCGCCCGCGACCCGCAGGGCATCCGGCCGCTCGTGCGCGGCCGCCTCGAGCGGGGCGGGGGCGTGGCCAGCGAGGACGCCGCGCTGGCCACCGTCGGCGCGAGCGTGGTCCGCGAGGTCGAGCCCGGCGAGATGATCGTCATCGACGCCAACGGCCTGCGCTCGCACAAGTTCGCCGAGCCGGAGCCGAAGGGCTGCGTGTTCGAGTATGTCTACCTCGCCCGCCCTGACGCCACCATCAGCGGTCGCAACGTGCACGAGGCGCGGGTCGAGATGGGCCGCCGGCTGGCCCGGGAGTTCCCGGTCGACGCCGACCTGGTGATGCCGGTGCCGGAGT
>JAEZKN010000620.1 GCA_023415395.1 Actinomycetes bacterium | reverse complement strand
GCTCGGCTCCGCTCACCGGCCTCCCGGCCTGCTGCGCGGCGGCGATCGCGGCGAAGACCACGTGCGCGGCCGGGTGGCCGGCGGCGTGCTTGTTGCCCTCGTCGAGCTCCTGGGAGCAGGCGGCGGTGGCGGCGAGCAGGGCGACGGTCTCAGGGGTGGAGCGCAGCGCCGTCCCGGGGAGCCGGTGCGGCCCGGCCGCGAGCGTCCAGGTGGCGACCAGGTCGCGGAGCTCGGGCGTGCGCATCCCGGCGACGGTGACGCCGAGCAGGTCGGTCAGCACGACGGGCAGCCGGTGGCGCACCGGACCGGGCAGGTCGGCGTACAGCACGGTCACGACGTCGACCAGCCGGGCGACGGCGGAGGCGGTATGTTCCGGTAGGGGGAACGATCCGGAGCCAGTCATCTCCCGATCCTAGGTCGTCTTCCCGTTCGAGGCGAGGAAGGCTACAGTGGGTGGCTCGACGGCGTTTCTCTAAGCGGAACGGATCTCGGCGTGACTGAAGCTGCTCCTCCCCTCGAGGGCCTCCGGGTCCTCGACGTCTCCACCATCCTCGCGGGCCCCCTGTGCTGCCAGATCCTCGGCGACTTCGGCGCCGACGTGATCAAGGTCGAGCACCCGCGCGGGGGCGACAACATGCGCGGCCACGGGCCGAGCTTGGACGGCGTCCCGCTGTGGTGGAAGGAGATCAGCCGCAACAAGCGGACGGTCGCGGTCGACCTCAAGGCGCCGAGCGGCGCCGAGGTGCTGCGGCGGCTGGCCGCCACCGCGGACGTGCTGGTCGAGAACTTCCGCCCCGGCACCCTCGAGCGCTGGGGCCTGGGGCCGGACGTGCTGATGGCCGAGAACCCCGGCCTGGTCGTGGTGCGGCTGACCGGCTTCGGCCAGACCGGCCCCTACAGCAGCCGGGCCGGGTTCGGCACCCTCGCCGAGGCGATGAGCGGCTTCGCCGCAGCGACCGGCGAGGCCGACGGTCCGCCGACGCTGCCGGCGTTCGGACTGGCCGACAGCATCTGCGGCATCGCCGCGTCCTCCGCGGTGCAGATGGCGCTGCGGCACCGCGACCGCACCGGCCAGGGACAGGTCGTGGACCTGAGCATCCTCGAGCCGATCATGGCCGCGGTGGGGCCGGGCCCGACGGTCTACCAGCAGACCGGCGAGGTCGCCCAGCGGCACGGCAACCGCTCGACCAACAACGCCCCGCGCAACACCTACCGCACCGCCGACGACAAGTGGGTCGCGATCTCCACCAGCGCCCAGCGCATCGCCGAGCGGGTGATGGAGCTGGTCGGCCACCCCGAGGTCATCGACGAGCCGTGGTTCGCCACCGGCGCCGGCCGGGCCGAGCACGTCGACCTGCTCGACGAGTACGTCGGCAGCTGGATCGCCCAGCGCGACCGCGACGAGGTGCTCGCCGCCTTCACCGAGGCCGGCGCCGCCATCGCCCCGGTCTACGACTCCCGCGACATCACCGAGGACCCGCACGTGCGCGAGACGCAGATGCTGGTCGAGGTCGACGACGAGGACCTCGGCCCGCTGCTCCAGCACAACGTGATGTGGCGGATGAGCGAGTCGCCCGGCCGCATCCGCTTCACCGGCCGGGCCATCGGCCAGGACACCGACGAGGTGCTGACCGAGCTCGGCTACACCGCCGAGCAGATCAGCCGACTCAAGGAAGAGGAGGTCGTGCGATGACCGATCCACTGCTCACCGCCGTCCAGGGCGGGATCGACCAGATCGACCTGGGCCGCCAGCTGCGGGTGGGGATGCCGCAGTCGCCCAACCACCCGCACTTCTGGCACTCCCTGCCGCGCCGGCACGGCGACGTGGTGCGCTCCGACGGCAGCAGCGCGGCCAACGACATGATCAGCACCGGCACCCACGTCGGCACCCACATCGACGCGCTGGCCCACGTCTCCTTCCAGGGCAAGATGTACGGCGGGGTCGACGCGGCCGAGGCGGGTGTCGGCGGGAAGTACGAGGAGCTCGGCGTCCACACGATCGAGCCGATGGTGCGCCGCGGCGTGCTGCTCGACGTGGCCGGCCACCTCGGCGTCGAGCACTGCGAGGGCGGCTACGAGATCACCGTGGCCGACCTCGAGGCGACGGCCGAGCGGCAGGGCGTCGAGGTCGGAGCCGGCGACGTGGTGCTCATCCGCAGCGGGTGGGGCTCGCGCTTCGCCGAGGGCGCGCCGTACGTCGGCGGCCCCTCGGGCGTGCCCGGCGTCGGCGAGGCCGGCGCGGTGTGGCTGGCCGAGCGCGGCGTGCACGCGGCGGGCGCGGACACCATCGCCTTCGAGCGGCTCGCGCCGGGCGAGGGGCACGCGCTGCTCCCGGCCCACCGGGTGCTGCTGGTCGAGCACGGCATCTACATCATCGAGGCGCTCGACCTGGAGGGCCTGGCCGCCGCGGGCTGGGGCGAGTTCACCTTCGTGCTCTCCCCGCTCAACATCTTCGGCGCGACCGGCTCCCCGGTCCGCCCGCGGGCGCGGCGCGCCGCGGGAGGCCGCGCATGAGCACCCAGACCGCCGAGCGGACCCTCGCCCAGCAGCTGGGCGACTTCGCCGCGACCACGTCGTACGACGACCTGCCGGAGGCGGTGGTCGACAGCGTGCGCAAGCGGGTGCTCGACACCCTGGGCATCGCGGTCGCGGCCGCGCCGCTGGAGACCAGCCGGGCGGCGCGCGCCTGGGCCCGCTCACAGGGCGGCCACCCGGTGGCCTCCGCGGTCGGCGTTCCCGCGCGGCTGCCGGCGAGCCTGGCGGCGTTCGTCAACGGGGTGCTGGCGCACTCCCTCGACTACGACGACACCCACCTGCCCTCGGTGCTGCACCCCAGCGCCGCGGTCGTCCCGGCTGCGCTGGCGGTGGCCGAGCGCCAGGGCGCGAGCGGCGCCGAGCTGGTGCGCGCGATCGCGCTGGGGCTGGAGACCTGCGTGCGCCTGGGCATGGCCGGCTACGACGAGGCGGCCAAGAACTCCACGTTCTTCGAGCACGGCCAGCACGCCACCTCGATCTGCGGTGCGATGGGCGCCTCGGTCGCGGCGACGGTGCTGCTGGGCGGCGACTCCGACGCCGTGGTCCACGGGCTCGGGGTCCCCGCCTCGATGGCCTCGGGGG
>JAEZKN010000618.1 GCA_023415395.1 Actinomycetes bacterium | reverse complement strand
CCGGCGAGCAGCACGGTCGCCACCACGGCCAGCACGCCCAGGAGGCGCAGCGCCCACGCCGACCCGCCGAGGCCGTCGACCAGGCTGAACAGCGCGACGAGCAACGGCGGACGGTCGACGAAGTAGTCGCCGTAGACCGACACGCCGGGGCTCCACTGCCCACCGACGATCAGCAGCCCGCCCTCGTCCGGGCTCAGGGTCCGCCCGGCGAACGGCAGCCAGACGGCTCCGGCCAGCACCGCGAGGGCGGCGACCCGCTCCCAGGGTGACCGCAGCACCCGGTGACTCTAACCGCCGGGTCTAGCCGTAGAGGCGATCCACGACGTCGGCGTACTTGGAGTTCACGACGCGTCGCTTGAGCTTCAGCGTCGGCGTGAGCTCCTCCGACTCCGCGGTCCACTCGACGGGCAGCAGCTCGAAGGCCTTGATCTGCTCGGGTCGCGAGAGCCGCTCGTTGGCGGAGTCCACCGCCGCCTGCGCCATGGCCAGGATCTGCGGGTGCTGGGCCAGCTCGGCCAGGTCGGTCGCCTCGATCCCCATCTGCTGGGCCACCACCGGCGCGATCTCGCCGTCCAACGTCAGGACCGCGACGACGTAGGGCCGGCTGTCGCCGATCGCCATCGCGTGGCCGATGATCGGGGACTCCTTGAGGTAGTTCTCGATGTTCGACGGCGCGATGTTCTTGCCGGCCGAGGTGATGATCAGCTCCTTCTTGCGGTCCACGATCGCGAAGAAACCGTCCTCGTCGAGGGTGCCGATGTCGCCGGTGTGGATCCAGCCGTCCTCGTCGATCAGCGCGCGGGTGGCGTCCTCCTGGCGGTAGTAGCCGGGGGTGTTCACCGGGCCGCGGACGAGCACCTCGCCGTCCTCGCCGAGCTTGACCTCCATGCCGGGGTTGGCCTGGCCGACGGTGCCGAGCTTGAAGGCGCCCGGGCCGTTGGCCGTGACCGCGCCGCAGGTCTCGGTCATGCCGTAGACGTCGTAGACCTTGAGGCCGAGGCCGGCCATGAACTGCGCGACGTCGAGCGGCATCGGTGCGGCGGCCGAGCCGGCCCAGGTGACCTGGTCGAGCCCGAGCAGCAGCTTGAGGAAGCCGAGGATCTGCTCGTCGGCCTGGCGGTAGGCCTCCTCGATCTCCGGGGTCATCGTGCCCCCGACCTCCTGCGCCTGGACCCAGGCCAGGGCCGCGGCCATCGAGTCCTCGACCATCTTCCGGTTCGCCGGGTCGGGGTCGGCCGCCAGCTTGGCGGAGATGCCGGTCTTGATCTTCTCCCACACGCGCGGGACCCCGAAGAACGCCGTCGGGTGCACCTCGCCGAGGGTGCCGAGCAGCTCGGACGGGTCGCCGATGGCGTAGGTGTGGCTGCCGGTGATCTGCGGGCCGTAGAGGCCCAGCACCCGCTCGGCGATGTGCGCCAGCGGGAGGTAGCTCACCTGCCGCTGCGGGTCCATCAGCCCCGCCTTCTCCTGGGTGGAGAGGGCCTCGTAGAGGACGTTGTGGTGCGTCAGCACGACGCCCTTGGGGTTCCCGGTCGTGCCGGAGGTGTAGAGGATCGTCGCCGGGGCGTCGGGGTCGACCGAGGCTGCGCGCTCCTCGACGGCACCCGGGTTCGCGGCTCGGTACGCCGCCCCCGCGGCGACCAGCGCCTCCCAGTCCTCCTCGACCATCACGACCTTCCGGACGCTGTCGACCTCCTCGAGCGCCTTGGCCCACCGGGTGCGGTGGTCGGCGGTCTCGAGGACGACGACGGTCGGCCGGGCGTGCGCGGCGACGTAGGCGACCTGCTCGGGGGAGAGCGTGTTGTAGATCGACATCGGCGTCGCCGCCGCGTGCACCGCACCCATGTCGGTGAGGAAGTGCTCGATCCGGTTGCTCGCCATGATCGCGACGGTGTCGCCCGGCTCCACGCCGGCCTCGAGCAGGGCGCCCGCGACGTCGAGGGCGCGCTCCCGCGTCTGCGCCCACGTCAGCGTGCGCCAGGACTCGCCCTCGGGCGCGTGGTGGCGGTCGGAGTACGCCGGCTCGTCGGCGTACTGCCCCACCGTCTCGCTGAGGGAGTCGATCAGGGTGCGCCCCGCGACCCGGGCCTGGATGCGGTCACGCTCGGCAGCGATGCTGGGATCCACCTGTGTCATGGGTCACAGCCTGTCGGATCCTGGCGGCGAGGACCAGCGGAACGTTCGAGAACCTGTTCTGGTTCCCGGCCCCCGCTCAGATGCCGAGACTGCGGCCGATGATCTCCTTCGGTGGAGGCATCGCGGTGACCTGCGGGGATGTGTGTCTGTGCAGGTCAGTACGTCTGAGCACGAATGGCGGCGACCGCCGCGAGGGTGAGCGTGCGCGGAAGCCCGCCACCAAACTGGCACGGAGTCAGATCCACCCAGACCTACACGCAGTGGGTGCCTCCTGCCGGCACGTCCAGCGCACCGGTCGGCGTATCTGGAGCCCCAGGCCGGCTGATGACGCGGCTTGGCAGCTGTTGGCCGAGAGTCGCGAGGTTCACCACGTCGACCTTGTTCCGGCTACGGACGGTCTTGTCGGTGGCGAGCCGCACGTACCCACGCACGACGTGCGGCAACTTCTCCTCGATCAGATGGCTCGCGATCCCGTGCGGCGCGACCAGCCATGTCGCCACCTCTCCATATGGAAGTCGGTGCGCGCCGGTCGGGCCGCCCTCGATCAGCCACGTCGGCATGGTCGCGAGCGGCATGTTCTTGCGCTCACGTTCTGCCGGTAGGTCACGCCCACATCGACAATGGTGACAACAAGCCGACCAACGTTCACGCGTCGACGCTCAGGCACCATTGCGGGTTGTTGCCGGCGACCGGAAGGGCGTTGGCGACCCTCACCTTGACCCGTGGGTCGGAAAGCGGCACCTCCCAGACCTGTGCCCAAGACCTGTGCCCGCGAGCGCCACCAGACCAGTGACGGCACCGAGGATCGCAATCGCCAAAGTCCAGAAGTCCAGCGCCGTAGGGCTGGTACTCAAGTCAGTTACGCCGGTTGGAGCGGTCACGCCCACGATCCTGCGGGCTCGCAGGCCGGAACGGCGGCACGGCACGCCGAAATCGACACCGCCGACGGGAGGGTGACCTAACGTTCCGGCTGTGATCGCCTTCCTGCTTATCGCTGCCGTGTCCGTCTTCATCCTCTATGCCGTCATCCGCAAGGCCGTTTTCCACGGCATCCTTGACGCGAACATGGAGCGCGAAGAGCACGCTCGGCAGTTGCGTGAAGCAGGGAAGCCGATGCCGGACGCGCCGACCCCATGACAGCCGAACCAGATTGCCCGGCGTGGGGTCGCCACGAGCACATGCACGCTTGCGCTCTCGGCGTAACGCCCGAGCAATCCGCCGTCTCCCACGAGAACTTCCTCGCGTGGTTGACGGCACTCTCTACCGCCGTCGGCGTGGCGGCCGCAATCGCGGCGGGCGTTTTCGCTGCGCTCGCATATCTGCGAGAACGCGCTCGGGACGAGCAGCGCGCCGAAGATGACAGACGGTCACAGGCGGTGTTGGTATCGGCCTGGGCCGAGTTCGGAGTCGCCCGAGCCGATCGTTTGGGAGAAAACGTCATTCCCATGTCCGCGACAGCCTCGGTGCGCAACGGCTCCAGCGACCCGATCTACGGGCTGATGCTCTGGTGGAGTTATGCCGACCGATTCCTTGTCGGGCAGCCGATCTACCTAGTCCCCCCGGAGACCACGCTCACCCTAGATCCGCCAGAGGAGGTACGGGCGGCCCGCGAACTGCGACGAGTGACCGCGCGCAACTCGCCCGCAGTGCTTGGCCAAGCAATCGGGTTCGTCGACCGCAGGGAGCAGGCGTGGATACGCGATCGCATGGGCAAGTTGAAGGAGGTATCGGCCATCGACTTCAACGCGCGGGACACCGTCCATGAGGCGCTGAACACGCACTTGATGCTGCCTCGGACCGACGCGTGATGTAGCAGGCTCGTATCTCAGACAATGTGCTGAACCCCCAATTCTGCTGGCCGAGGGTTCCTCCGCGCATGCGGACGGCTGGGGCCTCCCCACCCTTCCCGGGCGCGCGCGGTCGCGGTGTATAGC
>JAEZKN010000616.1 GCA_023415395.1 Actinomycetes bacterium | reverse complement strand
CTCCTCGGCTACGGCGCCGCGTTCGGCCTGGTCGCCGCCGTGCAGTCCGCACTGGCGGTCGGCATCAGCGTCGGCCTGCTCGACCTCCAGGTGCGAGGGCCGGTGTGGCTGCTGACGGTCGTCGCGGGGGTCGACGCGGTGCTCGGGACGGCGCTCGGCCTCTTCGTGAGCGCGTTCGCGCAGACCGAGGTCCAGGCGGTGCAGTTCATGCCGGCGATCGTGATCCCGCAGATCCTGCTCTGCGGGCTCTTCGTCCCTCGCGACCGGCTGCCTCCGGTGCTGGAGTGGGTCAGCGACCTGCTGCCGCTCAGCTACGCCGTCGACGCGATGACCACGCTCACGCAGACCGCCGCGACCGGCGAGGTGTGGGCCGACCTCGCGGTGGTGGCGGGGTTCGCGGTGGCCGGCCTGGCGCTCGGGGCGGCGACCCTGCGGCGGCGTACCCCCTGACCTGGGGGTCGGAGGACGCCCCGACGTAGCCTGAGAGACATGTCGCTCCTCCGTCAACCGCTCCTCCTCCTCGCCCGATCCGGGGTCGTGAAGCAGGCGGTCAGCACCTTGCCCGTCTCGGCCGGCATCGTCCGCAGCTACGTCCCCGGCGAGACCACCTCCTCGGCCGTCGACGCCACCGCGGGGCTCCAGGCCGACGGCCTCAAGGTCACCCTCGACTTCCTCGGCGAGGACACGCTCGACGTCGCGCAGGCGGACGCGACCGTCGCGGCGTACGTCGACCTGCTCCAGGCGCTCTCCGCGCGCGGCCTGACCCGGGGCGCCGAGGTGTCGGTGAAGCTCAGCGCGATCGGCCAGTTCCTCCCCGACGCCGCCGGGTTCGGGGGAGGCCACAAGGTCGCGCTCGAGAACGCCCGCACGATCTGCCGCGCCGCGCGCAACGCCGGCACCGCGGTGACCCTCGACATGGAGGACCACACCACCACCGACTCGACGCTCACGATCCTGCGTGAGCTGCGCAAGGACTTCCCCGAGACCGGTGCCGTCCTCCAGGCCGCGCTCAAGCGCACCGAGGCCGACTGCCGCGCGCTGGCCCACGAGGGATCCCGGGTGCGGCTGTGCAAGGGGGCCTACCTCGAGCCCGAGGACGTCGCCTACGTGGACAAGCTCGAGATCGACAAGTCCTACGTGCGCTGCCTCAAGGTGCTGCTCGCCGGCGATGGCTACCCGATGATCGCCACCCACGACCCGCGGATGGTCGACATCGCCTCGTCGCTGGCCAGCCGCTACGGCCGCGCGGCCGGCACCTACGAGTTCCAGATGCTCTACGGCATCCGGCCCGAGGAGCAGCGCCGCCTGGCCGCGGCCGGCGAGACCGTGCGCGTCTACGTGCCCTACGGCCTGGAGTGGTACGGCTACCTGATGAGAAGGCTCGCCGAGCGTCCGCAGAACCTGACATTCTTCCTGCGGTCCCTGATCTCGAAGAAGTAGGTGCAGCTGATGGCGCAGACCGCGATCCTCGGAGCCGGCGTGATGGGGGAGACCCTGCTCTCCGGCCTGGTCCGCGCCGGTCGCCGCGTCGACCACCTGCTGGTCGGCGAGAAGCGCGCCGAGCGCGCTCGCGAGCTCGAGGAGCGGTACGGCGTCGCGGTGGTCACCAACGTCGAGGCGGCCCGCAAGGCCGACACCCTCGCGCTCGTCGTGAAGCCCCAGGACATGGGTGACCTCCTCGACGAGATCGCTCCCGAGCTGCGTCCCGGCCAGCTCGTGGTCTCCCTCGCCGCCGGCATCACGACCGGCTTCATCGAGTCCCGCGTCCCCGAGGGCGTCGCCGTCGTCCGGGTCATGCCCAACACGCCCGCGCTGGTCGACGAGGGCATGGCCGCGATCTCGCCCGGCTCGCACTGCTCCGAGGAGCACCTCGCCGAGGCCGAGGAGCTGCTGGCCTCCACGGGCCGGGTGCTGCGGATCCCCGAGCGCCAGCAGGACGCGGTCACCGCGATCAGCGGCTCCGGACCGGCGTACCTCTTCTTCGTCGTCGAGTCGATGATCGAGGCCGGCGTCCACCTCGGCCTCCCGCGCGCCACCGCCACCGAGCTCGTCGTCCAGACCGTGGTCGGCTCCGCGAAGATGCTGCGCGAGACCGGCACCCACCCCGTCGTCCTGCGCGAGCAGGTCACCTCGCCCGGCGGCACCACCGCCGCCGCCCTCCGCGAGCTCGAGATCCACAAGGTCCGCGCGGCCTTCCTCGCCGCGATGGAGGCCGCCCGGGACCGCTCGCGGGCGTTGGCCGAGGGGTCCTGAGGTCGCTCGTCCGGGTTCGTGTGGGTTCGTGCGGGTTCAGCGTGTGTCGCTGGTTCACCACGGTAGGTAGGTGAACCCGCACCTCTCACGGTGTGCCCGCCATGAGAAGTGCCGCTTCGCCCACTTACCGTGGTGAACCAGCGACGACGCCACTCACCGCCCGACCGCGCGCACCAGCCCGACCACGTCGTCCACCAGGCCGCGGACGACGGGCAGGCGGGAGAGCCGCACCATCCGGTCGACGATCGGGACGATCCGCGTGACCAGCTCGCGCGAGCGCACCTGCTGCGGGCTGTCGTCGTAGACCCAGAAGAGCACCACGCCCATCTGCAGCAGCCACAGCAGCCGCGGCAGCTCGGGCCTCAACGCCGCCACCGGCTTGGCGTCGGAGTCCTCGACCAGCCGGGTGAAGAGCGCGATGCTCGTGTCCCGCGCCGGCGCCGACTCCGGGCTGAAGGGCGACAGCGGGCTGTGCGGGTCCGCGGCGTTGCGGAAGAACTGGCCCGCGAACGCGTGGTGCGCGGCGGCGACGTCCAGCCAGGCGTGCAGCACCCCGAGCAGCCGCTGCTCGAAGCGCCGGTCGTGCGCGAGGACCCGCTCCGAGGCCGCGGCGTGCTCCACCTGGATCTGGTCGTAGAACGCCTGGATCAGGTGCTCCTTGGAGGCGAAGTAGTAGTAGGCGTTGCCCACCGAGACCCCGGCCTCCTGTGCGATCGACCGCATCGTGGCGCGGTCGTAGCCCTCGCGGCGGAAGAGCCCCATCGCCGCGTCGAGGATCGTCTGCCGGGTGCGCTCGGCCTTGGTCGTGGTCGCCACAGCCCGACCGTAGGACGTCTTTTGAACGCGTTCAACACCATCAGAGCCCCATCGCGGCCTGCGCGTCCGCCAGCACCGGCGCCGTGACCTCGCGGCACCGCGCGGCGCCGGCCTCGAAGACCGACATCACGTGCGCGGGGTCCTCGGCCAGCTCCGCGTAGCGTCGCTGCAGCGGCTCGAGCACGGCGACCACGGCATCGGTCACGACCCGCTTGAGGGCGCCGTAGGTCGTGATCCCCTCGGCCGACCCGCCGCAGGCGGCGAGCACGTCGAGCAGGTTCGTCACGCCGGGCTTCGACGGCGCCGCCCGCACCGCGTCGGGCCCGGTGTCGGAGTCGGTCACGGCCCGGGCGACCTTGCGGCGTACGACGTCGGGGGAGTCCAGCAGCAGCACCACGCCGGCCGCGTCGGCATCGGACTTGCCCATCTTGCGGGTCGGGTCGTCCAGCCGCATCACCCGTGCGCCGGCCGGCGGCACGGTGATCTCCGGGACGGTGAACACCGGGGCGTAGTCGCGGTTGAAGCGCACCGCGAGGTCGCGGGTCAGCTCGACGTGCTGGCGTTGGTCGGCGCCGACCGGCACCTGGACGGGCCGGTAGAGCAGGATGTCGGCGGCCATCAGCGCCGGGTAGGTGAACAGCGACACCCGGGTCGAGTCGACCCCGCGTCCCGAGGGGGGACGAGCAGGCTGCGTGGCCTGCTGCGCGCCGGCCGACGGCGCACCGCACGAC
>JAEZKN010000615.1 GCA_023415395.1 Actinomycetes bacterium | reverse complement strand
GCCCCCCGAGCGACGCACGCTCACCCGCCGGGTCGGCAGCACGACGCCGACGGTCGCCCACGCCCGGCGTACGTCGTCGGCGTGGTCGGCGGCCGCCGCGACCGTGGCCGCGGCGAAGCCGGCGAAGTCGGTGTCGGGCCGCACGTCGCCGCCGGTGAGCGCGGAGTACCAGATCCGGCCGGCGCCCTCCCACGACGAGCCGCCGATCCACGTCGCCGCGAGCTGGAAGGCCCGGTTGGGGATGCCGGAGTTGATGTGGACCCCGCCGTTGTCGTCCTCGGTGACGACGTAGTCGTCGAGGTGGGCGACCTGCGGGTCGCGGCCGAGCACCGGGTCGTCGTACGCCGTGCCCGGCCGCGCCATGTCGCGCAGCGCCCGGGCCTCGACGCCGGGCAGGAAGATCCCCTCGCCGATCAGCCAGTCCGCCTCCTCGGGCGACTGGCCGAGCAGCCGCTGCTTGAGGCAGGCGGCGAACACGTCGGAGACCGACTCGTTGAGCGCCCCTGACTGCTGGCGGTAGCGCAGGCCGGCGGAGTGCTCGGTGACCGCGTGGGTCAGCTCGTGCCCGAGCACGTCGACCGGCTTGGTGAACCGGTCGAAGACCCGGCCGTCGCCGTCGCCGAAGACCAGCTGCACGCCGTCCCAGAAGGCGTTGTCGTAGTCGCGCCCGTAGTGGACGGTCAGGCTCACCCGGGCCCCTCGGCCGTCGTAGGACGACCGCCCGTAGACCTCGCCGAAGAGCGCGAGCGCGCCCTCGATCCCGGCCGCGGCCTCGTCGACCGCGACGTCGCCGGACGCCTCCTCACCGGACGCGCGCACCCGCCGCCCGGGCAGCGTCGTGTCGTTGTCGGCCGAGTGGACCACCCAGGCCGGGCGGCCCGGCAGCGTGAGCGTGCGGGCCTCCAGGTGCAGGGCGGTACGCCGGCCGCGCAGTCCGGCGTCGACGGCGAGGCTCTGCGGGGCGACCCGCGCCAACAGGTAGGGCGGCACGAACCGGCAGGTCATGCCACCAGGGTGTCACCAGATGTGCGGCGTTGTCGGCGGCTGGCCGAGAAGTGCCGCGACCGAACGCGCCAGGCCACCGGGCGGGACCGGAGCACCGGGCGGGGTCGGGCCGCCGGGACCGGCCGGGCCTCCGGGGGCGGACGGGCCGCTCCCCGAGCCGGCGCCCACGGTGACGGCCACGGAGGCCGCCTGCGACTGCCCGAAGGCGTTCTTGGCCGTGACCAAGCAGGCCAGGCTGGCCCCCGCGTCGGCGGAGCCGACCACGTAGGTCGCCGTGGTCAGCCCCGGGACCACCGCCGAGCTCCGCAGCCACTGGTACTCGAACACCGCCCCCGCGGGCGTCCAGTCCCCCGGCCGGCAGGTCAGCGCCTGGCCCACGACCGCCGACCCCGTCAGGGACGGCGGCGAGGTGTTGGTGGGGCTCGCGCCCGCCCCGACCGTGACCGCCGCGGACGTGACCTGCGACGAGCCGGAGGCGTTCTTGGCGGTCACCAGGCAGGCCAGCGTGGCACCGGCGTCCGAGGAGCCCACGGTGTAGGTCGCGCTGGTGAGCCCGGTGATCACCACCGAGCTCCGCAGCCACTGGTACTCGAACGTCGCCCCCGCAGGCGTCCAGTCGCCGGGCCGGCAGGTCAGCAGCTGACCCACGGCGGCGGAGCCCGCGATCGAGGGCGGCGTGGTGTTCGTCGGACCCGCGGCGCCGGCCACGACCGTCACGGGCGGGGAGCTGGCCCGGGTCTCGCCGGAGGAGCTCTGGGCCGTCACCAGGCAGGCCAGCGTCGCGCCGACGTCCGAGGTGCCGACCGTGTAGGACGCCGTGGTCATGCCCGTGACCGCGGCACCTCCGCGCAGCCACTGGTAGGCGAACGTCGCTCCGGCCGGCGTCCACCCGCCCGGGTTGCAGGTGAGGACCTGCCCGACCGCCGGCGTCCCGGACACCGCCGGCAGCGCGGTGTTGACCGGGCCGCCCCCGACGACGACCGTCACCGAGTAGGAGGTCGCCTGCGAGTAGCCGGCCGTGTTCTTGGCGGTGACCAGGCAGGCGAGCGAGGAGCCGAGGTCGGCGTCGGTCACGGTGTACGTCGGGCTGGTCGCGCCGCTGATCGGGGCCGAGCCGCGCTTCCACTGGTACTCGAAGGTCGGACCCGCCGGCGCCCACACGCCGGGGTCGCAGGTCACCGTCCGACCGACCGAGGGCGTCCCCTGGACCGTCGGGAGCGTGGTGTTCTTGGGCGCCGTGGTGCCCGTCCCGCCGCCGGTCCCTCCGCCGGTCCCCCCGCCGGTCCCCCCGGTGCCGATGGTCACCGCGGTCGAGGTCGCGGTCGCGCGGCCGACGCTGTTGACCGCGGTCACCGCGCAGGAGATCGCGCGCCCCGCGTCGGCCTCCGTCACGGCGTACGTCGTCGTGGTGGTGCCGGTCGCGGCGCCGTCGCGCAGCCAGGCGTAGCCGAGGCTCGGTGTGCCCGACCACGTGCCGGGACTGCAGGTCAGCGTCGACCCGACCGTGGCGGACCCGCTGATCGTCGGAGCCGCGGTGTTGACCGGGGCCGTGGTGCCGCCTCCCGGGTCGCCGGGTCCACCCGGTCCACCCGGTCCACCCGGGCCACCGGGGTCGCCCGGCCCACTCGGACCGCCCGGTCCACCGGGTCCACCGGGTCCGGAGCCACCGCCCGTCCCGCCGCCCGAACCACCGCCGGAGCCACCGCCCGAGCCGGCGTTCACCTTCTTGGCCCAGTAGGTGTAGCCGTGGTTGCTCCAGCGCTGCACCCGCGCGTTGCCCATGTCGGCGACGAAGAGATCCCCCGACATGCGCCGGCCGTCCTGCGGGTGCTGGGCGAGCGCCCCCGGCTGGTTGAGCCGGCCGGCGGCCCGGCTGGCGCGCGGCGGGTGACCGAGCGTGCGGTAGTGGGAGAACCGGTTGTTGGTGTCGAGCAGGTAGAGCGCGTTGTTGGCCGTGTCGCTCACGGTGAGCTGGCCCCACTTGTCCACGGCCAGGCCGCTGGGGACCGGCTTCTTGCCCCCGGAGGGTCGGTGGACGCGGTAGGTCGTCGCCGGCTTCGAGGAGCTCTTCAGCCCTCGTGCGCGGTAGGCGACGATCACGCCGCGGTCCGGCATCGCGACGTAGAGCATCGCCGGGCGGCCCGCCTGGGCGACGCCGTAGGTGATGCCGCGGGGGTAGCCGCCGCCCGGCAGCTTCAGCGTGGCCCGCAGCCGGCCGGACCGGGAGTAGACCGAGACGCTGTTGTGGCACTGGTTGGCGACGAAGACGCTGTCGCCGCTGGCGGTGATGCCGCCGTACTTGGTGGCGGGGGCCCGGGAGCCGCACTCCCGCTCGGGACGGTGCGCGAAGCGCTCGAGGACGCCGCCCTTCGGCCCGAGCAGCGACACCCCGGCCTCCTGGTTGACCCACAGCGAGCCGCCGCTGGTCGCGAAGAGGCCCGCGACCGGGCTGTCGTCGGCGAGCCTGATCGCCCCCCGCGGCTTCCCGGTGCCGGCCGCGAGCCGCTGGATCCGGTCACCGCCGGAGAAGCCGACGAAGGTCATCCCGTTCGGAGCGACCGCGACCGCGGTCGGCCGGTCGCCCGCCGCGCGCTGCACGGACTCGACGGTCGCCACGGCTGCTTCCGGGCGCGCCACAGCGACCGTCCCGAGTCCGGCGCAGATCAAGGCAAGACCGACCAAGCGGCCCAGGGGGGGCAAGCCGCGCACGCGACGAGGGTAAGCCGGGATCCGCGTCCCCGATCCCGATCGGCGCTGGACTATCGCAGGTGACTGGACCAGCGGACTGGACCGGTCAGGCGCTCACGGCGCGCGGTCGGGCGGGAAGCCGCCGGTGGCGACCGGCCCCCACCGCTCGACGGTGATCCGCAGCAGCGACTTGCCCTGCCTGCGCATCGCCTGCCGGTACTCCTCCCAGTCCGGGTGCTCGCCGCTGATGCAGCGGAAGTACTCGACCAGGCCGTCCTCGGCCTCCGGCGTGGGCATGTCCAGCACCTCCGCCACCCCGTCGACCTGCACCCCGGCGTCGTCCCACTCGTCGGAGAGCACGAGGACCGACGCGGCCGGGTCGCGGCGCAGGTTCACGGCCTTGGCGCGGTCGGGGTAGGTCGAGATGACGATCCGTCCCGCGGCGTCGACCCCGCCGGTGACCGGCGAGACCTGCGGACGTCCGTCCGCGCGGGTGGTCACGAGCACCAGGTGGTGCCGGGTGCGGACGAAGTCGAGCAGCTGGTCGCGGTCGACCCGGTCGTTCGTGGCGATCCTCGGCATGAGGTCAGCCTAGGTCGGAGTCAGAAGCCCTTCAGGCGGTACCAGCCCGACGTGTTCCCGGCCTTGTCCCGCACCCGCACCCAGCGCAGCTGGCTGCTGTCGGGCGAGGCGACCGGGCGCCCCCACCTCACCGTGCGGGCCCCGCGCTTGGACTTGCCCACCTGCACCGCGGCCAGCCCGGTCCCCTTCTCGGCCACGCGGAAGGACAGCACCCAGGCCCAGCGCCCGCGGTCCCAGCGCGCCGAGACCCGCCGGACCCGCGGCGGGTGGGCGTCGACGACGATCGTGTCGGTGACGGTGCCGGCCGAGGCCGCACCGACGAACCGGACGTAGACCTTCTGCGGCGTGGCCGAGACCTTCTTCGCCAGCGTCCATCGGTAGGAGCAGCTCGACGACAGCGTGCGGGTGTCCGCCCGGCGGAAGCCCGCGTCGTTGGCGATCGTCACCGCCGTGGCCCCGGCCGGCGCCTTGATCCGCAGCACGACGTACGGCTTGCGGGCGTAGGCGTCCCCGCCGTTGATCGTGACCGCCGCGGACCCGCGGCAGCTGCCACCACCACTGCCACTGCCACCGCCGTCTCCCGCGCCCGGGCCGCGCGGGCGGACCGGGGCGGTGCTGACGGCGTCCGAGCCGGCCGGGTTGGTCCCGGTGACCAGGCAGGTGAGCGGCTGGCCCTTGTCCTCCGCGAGCACCTCGTAGCGGTCCCGCTCCGAGCCGCCGATGGGTTGGCCGTCGCGGCGCCAGACGTAGGTGAAGACCGGGGCGTTCTCCCAGGTGCCCGGCTCGCAGGTGAGCACGGCGCCGACCGCGGCCTCGCCGACGATGCGGGGCCGGGTGAGGTTCGCGGGGCGGTCGAGGCCACCACCGCCACCGCCGCCACCACCACCGCCGCCGCTGCCCCGCTGGACCGCCACGGGGTCGCTGAGCGCGGCCTTGCCGGTGCCGTTGCGGTTGGCGGCCGCCACCCGGCAGGTGAGGTCGTGGGAGACGTCGTTGTCGGTGACGAGGTACTCCGGCGCGTTCGTGCCCGGCAGCAGCTGGCCGTCGCGCAGCCAGCCCCAGGAGTACGACGTGGGGTTCGCGTCGGTCCACGTCCCGCGCGTGCAGCGGACGATCGCCCCCGAGCGGGCGCTGCCCTGGATCCGCGGCCGCTCCACGACGTACGGCGGGGAGCTCGGTCCCGGCACCGGGAACGCCTCGCTCGTGGCCGGTGCGCTGCTCGCGCCGTCGCCGCCGCGGGCCACGACCACGCAGGTGAGCTCGCTGCCGACGTCGGCCTGCTTGACCGTGTAGGTCGCCTGCCCGCCGGCGAGCGGCAGGCCGTCGCGCAGCCAGGACACCTCGAAGGTGACCGCGCCGTCCCACGCGCCCGTGTTGCAGGTCAGCTCGTGGCCGGCGAACGGGCGGCCGGTGATCTCGGGCGGGACGGTGCTCACCGGCGCGCCTGGGTCGCCCGGCGGCATCGTGTCGGCCATCCACGAGGTGGTGCCGATGTGGTCCCACTGCTGCACCCGGCCGTTGCCCATGTCCGCGACCCAGAGGCCGAGCCTGAAGCTGCCGCGCGCGTGGTCCACCGCCGTCGGCCGGTCCAGGAAGCCGCGGTCCGACGCCGCGGCGGGCGGGTGACCGAGCGCGCGGTAGAACCAGTAGTCGTCGGTGCCGTTGTAGAAGTACAGCGCGTTGTTGGCCTGGTCGAGCACGCCGAGCTGGCCCTTCTCGTCGGCGACCACGTCCACGGGCGCGGGGTCCGCGTAGCCGTAGGCCTGCTGGACGGTCAGCGTGCGCACGGGCTTCGGGTCGCCGCGCAGCGAGCCGGCGTCGTACATGAAGACCTTGCCCGAGGCCGGCACCGCGACGTAGAGCCGCGACGGGAGCTTCTTGTACGCCGGCGCGAGCGCCACCCCGCTCGGGTAGCCGCTCCCGGGCGGGTCGACGGTCGCCTTCAGATCACCGCTAGCGCCGTAGATCCCGACCGTCGCCTCGCAGCGCCCGGCGACGAGCACGGTGTCCCCGGTGACCTCGATGCCGCCGTAGCGGCTGGGGTCGTGCGCGCGGTCGGCCGGGCAGCTGGTGGCCGGCTGGTGCGGGAAGTGCGTCAGCAGCTCCCCGGACGGGCTGAGCTCGGAGACCCGGTCGCCGTAGTCGACCCAGACGTTGCCGTCGGGCGCCACGTCGAGGCCGGTGAGAGCGCCGTCGGAGTCCAGCGGGATCGAGCCGGCCGGCTCGCCTGCGGCGTCCAGGCGGAGCAGCCGGTGGCCGGAGGCGAAGCCGACGTAGGACGTGCCGTCGTCGGCCACGGCGACCGCGACCGGCCGACCGGTGGTCACGGCGGTGGCGGCCTCGGGGGTCAGCGCAGCGAGGACCCCGACGACCACCGTCGTCGCGACCCCCCACGTCAGCGCATGGCGCAGCGCGCCCCCCATGCGTTCGAGGATAACGACGATGCGGGCCGACGGGGCCGGAACATCTAGACTCGACCCTCGTGCCTACCACCGCTCGCAGCGACCTGCGCAACGTCGCGATCGTCGCCCACGTCGACCACGGCAAGACCACCCTCGTCGACGCCATGCTCAAGCAGGCCGGTGCCTTCTCCGAGCACCAGGCCGAGGGCGTCGCCGAGCGCGTGATGGACTCCGGCGACCTCGAGCGCGAGAAGGGCATCACGATCCTCGCGAAGAACACCGCCGTGCACTACGCCGGTCCGGCCGCCGGCGGCAAGCCGATGACCATCAACATCATCGACACCCCCGGCCACGCCGACTTCGGCGGCGAGGTCGAGCGCGGCCTCTCGATGGTCGACGGCATCGTGCTGCTCGTCGACGCCTCCGAGGGTCCGCTGCCGCAGACCCGCTTCGTGCTGCGCAAGGCGCTCAACGCCGACATGCCGGTGATCCTCGTCGTCAACAAGACCGACCGCGGCGACGCGCGGATCGCCGAGGTCGTCGACGAGACCTACGAGCTGTTCATGGACCTGCTCGACGACTCGCACCGCCAGGACGCGCTGGACTTCACGGTCGTCTACGCCTCCGGCCGCGCCGGCGTCGCGGCGCTCGAGGCGCCGGAGAACGGCACGCTGCCCGACTCCCCCGACCTCGAGCCGCTGTTCAAGACGATCCTCGAGACGATCCCGGCCCCGACGTACGACGAGGGCGCGCCGCTCCAGGCCCACGTCACCAACCTCGACTCCTCTCCCTTCCTCGGTCGCCTCGCGCTGCTGCGCATCAAGCAGGGCAACCTGAAGAAGGGCCAGACCGTCGCGTGGATCC
>JAEZKN010000540.1 GCA_023415395.1 Actinomycetes bacterium | reverse complement strand
CGCCGACGACGTGCTCGTCGGCGCCACCATCCGGATCGTCGGCACGGTGGCGACCCGGAGCAAGCCGCGCAGGCTCGTCCTCCAGGAGCGCCGGGACGGCGCCTGGCAGCTGGTCGGCCGGAGGCTGTCCACACGCGCCGGCGCCTACACCTTCCGCGTCCCCGCCGGCGACGAGCCGCGGGTCCGCACCTTCCGGGTGCGTGCTCCCCGCGCCCCGGGCCTGCCGGCCGGGGTCACCCGGCCGATCCGGGTCGTGGTGGTGGCGGGGCCGCTCGCCCCGGAGCCTCCGGCCGGGCCGGGCACCGAGGACCACGACGCGGCCGAACCGCTGCCGGTCGGCTACGTCGGTGCCGGCTCGCCGGGCAGCTGGTCCTTCCTCTTCTCGGGCGGAGGGCGCTGGGACCCCTGCACGGTCGTCCGCTGGGCCTACAACCCGACCGGCCAGGGCTACGCCGCGCTCGCGGACGTGCGGCGCGCGTTCGCGAAGATCTCCGGCGCCTCCGGCCTGCGCTTCAAGCACACGGGCAGCACGTCGTGGCGCTACCTCGGCGACGTCGACGACCGGGCGTTCCCGGCGAAGGCGGACATCGTGGTCGGCTGGGCCGACGCCGCCGAGCTCCCGGGCCTCGCGGGCGGCGTGGTCGGGGTGGGCGGCGGCCGAGGCGTGGGGATCCGGGGCGCCGACGTGCGGTGGCGGCTGGACCGCGGCTACCTCACCCTCGACCGGGACGAGGTCCTCACCCCGGGCTTCGACAGCAGGGGCTGGGGACAGGTCGTGCTGCACGAGGTCCTGCACGCCCTGGGTCTCGGCCACGCCGACCAGCGCGTCCAGGTGATGTACGGGACGGCGACGGCGGACAACCTCCGCTTCGGCGCCGGCGACCTGACCGGCATGGCGAAGATCGGGGAGCCCGCCGGCTGCCTGTCCTGATTCCGGGCATGCGCCGAGGGCTGCGGGGTACGTCACCACTTTCCTCCGGGAGGGAGGAGAGGGAGGAAGCACTGCCATGGGAGAGCCGATCGAGACGTTCTGCGACGCGGGGGCGTGGCGCAACCGGGTCGGTCGGCGCGAGCCGCTGCCCGGCGAGTACCGCACGCGCGAGGCGGCCGTCGAGGTCGCCCGCAGCGAGGCGCGGATCCGCGGCGTCGTCCACATCATCCGCCGCGAGGACGGGAGCGTGGAGGAGCGCGCCCGCTACCCGCGGCGCGCCGAGGAGCTGCCGCTGTAGCCCAGCCGGGTCAGGCGTCCCGTGCCGGTGGCCGCTCCGAGGTCGGCACGCTCCGGTCGACCGGCTCGAGCTCGTCCCCGGAGCCGACGAACTGCCGTAGCTCCAGCCCCTCCGTGCTCGCCCGGGCACCGGCCCGGGCCAACGCGGCGGCGACGATCTGCGCCGACATGCCGCCGAGGTCGCGCAGGGCCTGGTGGCGGTGGGCACGGGTGCCGAGGTCGACCTGGGCGATCGCCTCGAGCCCGTGCCGCGACAGGGTGTCGACGAGCGCGGCGAGCTCGACGGCGTACCCCGTCGGCACCGAGAGCGACTCGAAGAGCGTGCGTCGGACCGCCCACTCGCCGGCGAGCGGCTGCACCAGGTCGCGCAGCTGAGGGAAGAGCAGCGCGATCAGCGGACGCGCGACCAGCTCGGTGACGCGGCCGCCCTCGAAGGGCGCGACCTCGCCGCCGACAGTGAGCGGCCGCTGGTAGAAGCCCTTGACCAGCGCGACGTCCGGCGAGGTGAGCAGGGGGCCGAGCAGGCCGGGCACGAAGTGGGTGTCCCAGTCGAGCAGGTCGGCGTCCATGAAGGCGATCAGGTCACCGGTCGTCACGAACAGCGACTTCCACATCGCCTCGCCCTTGCCCGTCTGCGGCCCGAGGTCGGGGCGGATGTCCGCGGCGCGGTGCACGGTCGCCCCCGCCTCGGTCGCGACGTCGTACGTCGCATCGGTGGAGTCGGAGTCGATGACCACGACCTCGTCCAGCAGGGTGGCGGTCTCCATGAGCGCCTCCCGCACCCGGGTGACGACGTCGCCGACGGTCGCGGCCTCGTTGCGGGCCGGGACGACCAGGCTGATCCGCGTCGCGCCCTTGCGCGCCAGCAGCTCCTCGAGCGACCAGTCCGTCCAGTGGTGCGTGTTGGTCCGCAACCAGTCGCTCACGCGCACACACTAGTGTCGGCGCCGTGACGCTCAAGCTCGGCCGGCACTCCTTCGCGGACACCGATGCGCTGGTCATGGCGATCGTCAACCGCACCCCGGACTCCTTCTACGACCGGGGCGCGACCTGGCAGGAGGACAAGGCCTTCGAGCGCGTCGCCACCGTGGTCGCGCAGGGCGCCGAGATCGTCGACATCGGCGGGATCAAGGCGGCTCCCGGCGTCGAGATCGACGCGGCCGAGGAGAAGTCCCGGGTGGTCGACTTCGTCGCGCGGGTCCGGGAGTCCTTCCCCGGCGTGGTCATCTCGGTCGACACCTGGCGGGCCGAGGTCGGCCGCGCCGTGTGCGCCGCCGGCGCCGACGTCCTCAACGACGCCTGGGGTGGCGCGGACCCCGAGCTGGTCGACGCCGCGGCCGAGGGCGACGCGGCGATCGTCTGCACGCACACCGGCGGCGCGGTCCCGCGCACCCGCCCCTACCGCGTCGAGTACGCCGACGTGGTGGCCTCCGCGATCGCCGACACCGTCGCCTACGCCGAGCGCGCGATCGCCGCCGGCGTCGACCGGGACTCGGTGCTCATCGACCCCGCCCACGACTTCAACAAGAACACCTTCCACTCCCTCGAGCTGACCCGGCGGCTCGGCGAGATGGTGGCCACCGGCTACCCCGTGCTGGTCTCGCTCTCCAACAAGGACTTCGTCGGCGAGACCCTCGACCTCCCGGTGGGGGAGCGGCTGGTCGGCACCCTGGCCACGACCGCGATCTCGGCCTACGCCGGCGCCCGGGTCTTCCGGGTCCACGAGGTCGTGGAGACCCGCCAGACGATCGACATGGCGAACACCGTCGCCGGGCGGCGCCGACCGGCGCGCGCGATCCGCGGACTCCAGTAGCCGATCTCTGCCACGATCCTCCCGTGCACGACGGGTGGACCTGGTTCGACCTGGGCTGGCCGTGGCTGGGACTGGCCGCGGCCGCGGTGCTCCTCGCCCTCCTCGGCACCGACCGGCTGCGGGCGGACCGGACGGTGAGCCGCTGGCGCGACCCGTACTGGCTCGGCTGGCTGGCCGTCCCGCTCTACGTCGTCCACCAGGCCGAGGAGTACGCCGTCGACGCGACCGGCACCCGCCACGCGTTCCCCGACGCGCTCTGCGAGCAGATCGGCCGGGCGGCGTACCCGGATTGCTCGATCCCGGAGCCTCTCTACGTCTTCGTCAACATCCCGGCGTTCTGGGTCGCCGCGCCCCTGGCCGCGCTGCTGGGACGCCGCTGGCCGCTGGTGGGGCTGTCCTACTGGGGCGTGGTCGCGGTCAACGGCGTCGTCCACCTCCTGCCGCTCGTGCGCGGTGACGGCTACGCGCCCGGCATGCTGACCGCCGCGGCGCTCTTCCTGCCCCTCGCCGCGTGGACGGCGTACGCCGCGTTCCTGCGCGGCCCGCTCCCACGGGTGGGCCTCGTGGCGGTCCTCGCGGGCGGCGTGCTGGTGCACGTGGTCCTGATGGCGACTCTCCTGCTGAACCGCGAGGGCCGCCTGGGCGACGCGGCGTTGCTCGCCGTCCAGGTCGTCAACGCGGCGTTGCCGCTGGTGGTGTGCGCCGTCGCGTCCCGGGTGATCGGTCCAGACCGTCGCCTGCGGATGTAACGCCAGGGTGCCGTCGCGACAGGGAAGGGGTGCCGGCGGCCCCGGATGAACCGTCCCCCGATCTCGGGGCCGCCGGCATGTCCCCGTGCCCGGGGTGGGCACTCAGCTCCCGAAGAGCGCCATCCAGGCGTCGGCCTCCGGGGTCGTGCGGCCGTGCTGCTCGGCGGCGCGGCACCACCGCTGGGTGGCGCGCAGGAACGTCGCCGGGTTGTAGACGTCCTCCTCGCGCGACCACAGCCCGTCGCCGGCGTAGGTGAGGATCGTCAGGTTGCTGGCGCCGTGGCGCTCACCGTCGCCGGGGTCCGGCAGGTCGTTCCATACCTCGCAGACGATCCGCCCGCGGTCCTCGTCGACGACGTGCCACTCGATCGGGAAGCGCGTCATCGCGCTGCCGGGGAAGGTCGTCATCGTGCGCACGATCCACGCCCGGATCTGCTCGCGGCCCTCGAAGTCGCCGTACGCGTGCTCGCGGTAGGTCGCGTCCTCGGCAAAGAGGTCCGCGAAGCGCGCCCACTCGCCCGAGCCGGCGATCCGGTCGACCTCGTCCTGGTAGTCGCCGAAGGCGGCCTCGAGCTCGTCGCGGGAGTAGGTCATGCCCGGACTGTAGGGACGAACGGCCGAGATGGGAACGGGTTCTAGTACGGCGCCGCGCCGCACCAGCCGACCCCCAGTCGGCTCCCAGTGGTCCACCAGAGCCCTGCGGGAGTGTTCCGGCACCGGGCAACGACGCCCGGCCGATCACCCCAGGAGCACATCATGTTCGATCTGACCGCCTACGCCCCGTTCGTCATCGGGTTCTTCGTGCTGGCCGCCCTGGCCGGCGCGCTGTCCGTGGCGACGCTCGTCACCCTCGCGCAGGAGCGCCGCGGCTCCGCGGGCCGCGTGGTGCCGATGTCGGC
>JAEZKN010000501.1 GCA_023415395.1 Actinomycetes bacterium | reverse complement strand
CCGTCGACCATCGTGAAGCCCACAACGCGACCGTCGACCTCGGCCACCGTCGTGTCGGCGACGCGCGCCGGCGTGCGCTCGCGGACCGAGGCCAGGGTCCGGCCGGCTGTGAGGCCGGCGGGCACGTGGCCCGGGTGGGCGACGTGCCAGGCGCGGTGCCAGATCTCGGCGACGGTGGACATGTCCTCGGGGACAGCCGGTCGGAGCTCCATGGGCTCACCCTAGGGTGGGGGCATGACCGATCCCGCGGGCCACCAGCGTGAGGGCTTCGAGGGCTTCGACCGGCTCTGGACGCCGCACCGGATGGCGTACGTCGCCCCGGCGCGACCGGTCGGCGAGGGCTGCCCGTTCTGCGCGATGGAGACGTTGCCGGACGAGGAGAGCCTCGTCGTCCACCGCGGCGAGACCTGCTTCGCCGTGCTCAACCTGCACCCCTACAACCCCGGCCACCTGATGGTGCTCCCGCACCGTCACGTCGCCGACATCGAGGACCTCACCGACGACGAGGCGGCGGAGCTGATGGCGACGACCCAGCAGGCGGTGCGGGTCCTGCGGCAGGTCAGCGGCCCGCACGCCTTCAACGTCGGCCTCAACCTCGGCGGGGTCGCCGGGGGGTCGCTCTCGGAGCACCTGCACCAGCACGTGGTGCCCCGCTGGTCCGGCGACGCCAACTTCATCACGGTGCTCGGCGCCACCAAGACCCTGCCGCAGCTGCTCGCCGACACGCGCGTGCTGCTGGCCGAGGCGTGGACGTGACGCTCGCCGAGGACGCCGCGCTCGCGGCCCGGGTGGTCCGCGAGGCCGGCGCCCTCGCGGCACGGATGCGCGGCGAGGGCCTGACCGCCGAGAGCAAGACGTCGGTCTCCGACATCGTCACCGCCGCCGACCACGCCGCCGAGCGGCTGGTCGTCGAGACCCTGGCCTCCGAGCGACCCGACGACGGCGTGCTGGGGGAGGAGGGGGCCTCGCGCGCGGGGACCTCGGGCCGCACCTGGGTGATCGACCCGGTGGACGGCACCTACAACTTCGTCGCCGGCCTGGACTGGTGGTGCTCGGCGGTCGCGTTGCTCGACGGCGACGACCTCGTCCTCGGCGCGGTCCACCACCCCGCCAGCGGACGGACCTTCGTCGGGGGGCCGGGCCGGCCGACCACGGTGGACGGGGTGCCGCTCGCGCCGCTGGCCGACCGGCCGCTGGCCGAGGCCTGCCTGACGACGTACCTCCACCCGCCGTCGTACGCCGGCGAGGTCGGTGCCGCGTTCAACCGGATGGTCGGCGGCGCGGCGACGCTCCGCATGCTCGGCTCGGCGTCGATGGACGCGACCGCGGTCGCCCAGGGCTCGCTGCACCTGCGCTGCCAGCACTCGCTCCCGCCGTGGGACGAGCTGCCCGGCGCCGCGTTGATCCTCGGTGCCGGGGGCGTCGCGCGCCGGATCGAGGCCGCCGGCGTCACCTGGTCCGCCGCCGGTGCCCCGACCGCCGTGGCCGACCTCGAGGCCGCTCTGCTGGGATAGTCCCTCACGAAGTGGCTGCCCTGCACGGCGTGTCGCCGACCAGGTCGTGAGGGACTATCCCGCCGGAGCGGATCAGCGCACGCCGTACAGGTGCTCCAGCGCCAGCTGGTCGAGCCGCTCGAAGGCCATCCCGCGCCGGCCGGCCTCGTCGGGGTCGAAGGACCCGCTGTCGAGGTCGGCGCGCAGGTCGGCGATGCTCTCGCCCGGCGCGAGCGAGGGCTGGGCGAGCTGGTCGAGACGGGCGTCGAGCAGGGCCTGCTGGACCTCCGGGTCGGAGCGGAACGCCCGCACCTTGTCCCGCAGGATCAGGTAGTTGCGCATGCACGCCCGCGCGGACTCCCACACGCCGTCCATGTCCTCGGTCCGCGGGGGCTTGTAGTCGAAGTGCCGGGGGCCGTCGTACCCGCCGTTCTCGACGATGTCGACGGTCCAGAAGGCGCCACGGGCGTTGCCGGCCCCGAAGCGGAGGTCCTGGTCGTAGCGCGGGCCGGTCTGGCCGTTGAGGTCGATGTGGAAGAGCTTGCCGTGCCACAGGGCCTGGGCCAGCCCGTGCGCGTAGTTGAGCGAGGCCATCTCCTCGTGGCCGACCTCCGGGTTGAGGCCCACCAGATCCGGGTTCTCGAGCTCGTTGATGAAAGCCAGGGCGTGGCCGACGGTCGGCAGGAGGATGTCGCCGCGAGGCTCGTTGGGCTTCGGCTCGATGGCGAAGCGCAGCCCGTAGCCCTGCTCCTCGGAGTAGGCGCCGAGGACGTCGAAGGCCTCCTTGTAGCGCGACAGGGCGGTCTTGACGTCCTTGGCGGCACCGGACTCGGCGCCCTCGCGGCCGCCCCACGCCACGAACACCTGCGCGCCGAGCTCGGCGGCCAGGTCGATCTGGTCGGCGGCCTTGCGGATCGCGAACCGGCGGACGTCGCGGTCGTTGTTGGTGAAGCCGCCGTCGCGGAAGACCGGGTGGGCGAACAGGTTCGTCGTCACCATGGGCACGATCAGGCCGGTCTCCTCCAGCGCCTTGCGGAACGGCACCAGGTGCTGCTCCTTCTCGGCGGGCGTGGCGTCGAAGGGGAAGACGTCGTTGTCGTGGAAGGTGATGCCGTAGGCGCCCAGGTCGCTCAGCCGGTGGATGGCCTCGGCCGGGTCGAGCACGGGCCGCACCGCCCCGCCGAAGACGTCGACGCCCTGCCAGCCGACGGTCCACAGGCCGAAGGAGAAGCGGTCGTCACGGGTGGGAGAGAAGTCATCGGCGCTCATCAGGTCCTCGATCCAGACGGGTGGTGCTCGGTCACGATTCGGTCACGCTCAGGCGTACGCAGGCGCTTCGTTGGAACGTGCAACAAAAGGTCCCCCAAACGGGCCTTGTCGGCCATGCCCCGCGTGAGTATGTTGTGCGCCACAACATACCCGGTGACGCCCGTCACAGACAGTGCCCAGGGTTTCGAAAGACGAGCCGGTGCCGGTCCGAACCACGGAGGTCGAGGAATGGTCAGGAAGAAGGGTGCGCGCTTCGCGTCCCTCGTCGCGGTCGGAGTGCTCGCGTTCGGCGCGCTCGCCGCGTGTGGCGACGACAGTGACGACAGCGGGGGCAGCGGCGGCGACAGCAGCAGCAGCGGTGGCAGCGCCGACGGCAAGGTCGGCGTGATCCTGCCGGACACGACGACGTCCCCGCGCTGGGAGGCCAACGACCGGCCCAGCCTGGAGGCAGCGTTCGAGGAGGCGGGGGTCGACTACAAGATCGACAACGCCGGCGGCGACGTCGCCAAGTTCGGCACGATCTGCGACAGCATGATCAACGAGGGCGTCACGGTCCTCATGATCGTCAACCTGGACTCCGAGTCCGGCGCCGCCTGCCTGAAGAAGGCCGCCGACGCCGGTGTCCAGAGCATCGACTACGACCGCCTCACGCTGGGCGGCGGCGCGTCGTTCTACGTCTCCTTCGACAACGTCGAGGTCGGGCGTCTCATGGGCAACGGCCTCGCCGACTGCCTCGGTGAGGGCAAGAAGAACGTGATGTTCATCGACGGTGACCCCAACGACAACAACGCCGCGCTGTTCAAGCAGGGCTACCAGGAGGCCCTGCAGCCGAAGTTCGACTCGGGCGACTGGACCCTCGTCGGCGAGCAGAGCGGCTTCTGGGACGCCACGAAGGCCGGTACGGCCTACGAGCAGCTCTACACCCAGAACAAGGGTGAGGTCGACGGGGTCGTGTCGGCCAACGACACGATGTCCGGCGGCATCATCGCCCGCATGAAGGAGCAGGGCGTCGAGGGCCAGATCCCGACCACCGGCCAGGACGCCTCGGTCGAGGGCCTGCAGAACGTGCTCGCCGGCTACCAGTGCGGCACGGTCTACAAGGACACCAACCTCGAGGCCAAGGCCGCCTCCGACCTGGCGATCGCGCTGATCAACGGCGACGACACCTCGTCGATGGCGACCGGCGAGGTGGAGGACACCGAGACCGGTGAGATGGTCCCGTCCGTCCTGGCGACCCCGGTGTGGATCACGGCCGACAAGGTCAAGGACGTCATCGACGACGGCTTCCAGAAGGCCTCGGACGTCTGCGTCGACGAGTTCGCCAAGTTCTGCAAGGAGCAGGGCATCTCGTAAGCAACCCGCCGCCACGCGGCACAGCTCGGGGGCCCGGCCCTGCGGGAGGGGCCCCCGAGCCACACACTCCGACGGGCGCGTCCACCGCTCGTCACCCAGCAACCCCATCGGCGAGGAGATCCCTGTGTCCGTCCCAGCCACCGAAGAGGCAGCGTCGACGGCGTCGACCGCACCGCTGCTGAGCCTGCGGGGCATCCAGAAGAGCTTCGGAGCCGTGCACGTGCTGCGCGGCGTCGACCTCGACGTCCGTCCCGGCCAGGTCACCGCCCTGGTCGGCGACAACGGTGCCGGCAAGAGCACCCTGATCAAGGGCATCGCCGGCATCCACGCCTTCGACGAGGGCGAGTACCACTTCGACGGTGCGCCCGTGAAGGTGCACAGCCCGAAGGACGCCAACGACCTCGGCATCGAGGTCGTCTACCAAGACCTCGCGCTGTGCGACAACCTCGACGTCGTCGACAACATGTTCCTGGGCCGCGAGCTCGGCAGCAGCCTGCGTCTCGACGACACCACGATGGAGCTGCGCGCCCGCGAGACCCTCGACGGCCTGTCGGTGCGGACGCTCAAGTCCGTGCGCACCCACGTGTCCGCGCTCTCCGGCGGGCAGCGCCAGACGGTCGCGATCGCCCGGGCCGTCCTGTGGAACTCGCGCGTCGTCATCCTCGACGAGCCCACCGCCGCGCTGGGCGTGGCGCAGACCGAGCAGGTCCTGCTGCTCGTCCGCCGGCTCGCCGAGCGCGGCCTCGGCGTCGTGCTGATCAGCCACAACCTCAACGACGTCTTCGAGGTCGCCGACGACATCGCGGTCCTCTACCTCGGCGAGATGGTGGCGCAGGTGCGCCGTGAGGACGTCACCCGCGCCGAGGTGGTCGAGCTGATCACCACCGGCCGGTCCGGCCGGCACGGCAGCGGCGCCACGAACGGAGTGATCTGAATGAGCGGCACCACCACCGCCACGAGCGCGACCCCCAGCCCGACCCCCGCGGCGCCCCCGGAGCAGACCAGCCTCGGCAGCATCGTCGCCGACTGGTGGACCCGGGTGAAGAGCGGCGACGTGGGCTCGCTGCCCGCGCTGCTCGGCCTGCTCTTCCTCGTGGTCGTCTTCTCGATCCTGCGGCCGGAGACCTTCACCAGCGAGCTCAACTTCGCCAACCTCATCAACCAGTCCGCCGGGATCATGGTCCTGGCCATGGGACTGGTCTTCGTCCTGCTGCTCGGCGAGATCGACCTGGCGGCCGGCTACACCGGAGGCTTCGCCGCGGCCATGCTCGGCCTCGTGCTCACCCGCCACGACTGGCACTGGGCGCCGTCGATCCTGGTCGCCCTGCTGGCCGGCACGGTCGTCGGCCTGGTCATGGGCTCGTTGGTGGCCAAGATCGGCATCCCGTCGTTCGTCGTGACGCTCGCCTTCTTCCTCGGTCTCCAAGGCGTGGTCCTCAAGATCATCGGCGAGGGCGGCACCATCGGCTACCGCGACGACGTGGTCCTCAAGATCAACAACGGGGCGATGCCGCTGTGGGCGGGCTGGGCGCTGGCGGGTGTCGTCATCGCCGGCTACGCGGCCTCCACGCTGCTGCAGATGCGCCGGCGCAAGGCGCGCGGGCTCGCCACCCAGCCGACGATCCTGTGGGTGCTCAAGGTCGGTGGCCTGGCGATCGCCGTGCTCGGCGCCGTCTACTACCTCTCGCTCGAGCGTTCGATCCGGCCACAGTTCATCTCGCTCAAGGGGGTCCCGAACGTCGTCCTGATCCTGGTCGTCCTCGTGGCGGTCCTGACCTACCTGCTCACGCGCACGTCCTGGGGGAGGCACGTGTACGCCGTCGGCGGCAACGCCGAGGCCGCCCGCCGCGCGGGCATCAACGTGGCCTGGGTGAAGATCTCCTGCTTCATGATGTGCTCGACGATGGCCGCCGCCGGCGGCCTGATCATCGCCAGTCGAGACAACTCGGTCTCCGGTCTCACCGGTGGCGGGTCGACGCTACTCTTCGCGGTGGCGGCGGCCGTGATCGGCGGCACGAGCCTCTTCGGCGGCAAGGGGCGTGTCACAGACGCCGTCATCGGAGGTCTGGTGATCGCGGTCATCAACAACGGCATGGGCCTGCTCAACCAGCCCGCGAGTGTCGTGTTCATGGTGACCGGCGGCGTCCTGCTGCTCGCGGCGGCGGTGGACGCGGTGACGCGCCGGCGGGCTGCCGCCTCGGGACGGGTATAGCCCGTGCCCGCACCGACCGGCGTCGGCACCGAGGAGCTGCGGCGCGCGAACCTGCGCGCCATCCTCGAGACCGTGCACACGCACGGCCCGACCACCCGTGCGGTGCTCCCCCGGCAGCTCGGCCTCAACCGGAGCCCGATCGGCGGGCTCACCGGTGAGCTGCAGAGCCTCGGGCTCGTGTCGGAGGAGTCGGCCCCGGTGGGCGGGCGTTCTGGTCGCCCGTCCCACCTGGTCGTCCCCCGGGAGGACAACGTGGTGGTGGCCGTGGACGTCGGCGTGGACCGGATCGCCGTGGCCCTGGTCGGCCTCGGCGGTCAGGTCCTCGAGCGGCGTACCCGCGGCCACCAGCGCGGCGAGCACGACGTCGACCACGTCGTCGACGCCGTCGCCCAGATGGTCGAGGACGTGCTCGCGAGCCGGCCGGGCGCCCGCTGCCTCGGCATCGGCGCCGCCGTGC
>JAEZKN010000493.1 GCA_023415395.1 Actinomycetes bacterium | reverse complement strand
CCCCACCCCCCGCGCCCCCCCCCCCCCCGCCGGCGGCCGAAGCCCCCGGCGAGGAGGCGGCCGAGACCGAGGACGAGCTCACCGCCGCACGCCGGCAGCTGGAGGAGCGCACCCACGACCTCCAGCGCCTGCAGGCGGAGTTCGTCAACTACAAGCGCCGCGTCGAGCGGGCCCGCGCGCTGATCAAGGAGAACGCGACCTTCGCCGCGCTCTCCCCGATCGTCGAGGTCCTCGACACCGTCGACCGGGCGCGCGAGCACGGCGAGCTGGACCCGGGCTTCCGGGCCACGGCCGACCAGCTCGAGCGCGTGGTGGCGGCCGTCGGGCTCGCGAAGTACGGCGCCCCGGGCGACCCGTTCGACCCGACCATCCACGAGGCGCTGAGCCACGTCGGCGAGGACCCCGAGGTCGAGGTGACCACCTGCAAGCTGGTGGTCAAGGCCGGCTACCGCATCGGTGACCGCGTGGTGCGCGCGGCGCAGGTGATCGTGGCCGACCCGGTCAGCCGGCCCGCGGGCGAGGCCGGCGCCGACAACGACGCGTGAGCGCACGCAGTGACGAGGAGGGGGGTGCGCGATGAGCAGCAGTGACAACGGCTTCCGGGCCGACTGGGCGCAGAAGGACTTCTACGCCGAGCTCGGGGTCAAGAAGGACGCCTCGGCCGACGAGATCAAGAAGGCCTACCGCAAGCTCGCGCGCGCCAACCACCCCGACTCCAACCCCGGGGACACCGCCAAGCACGAGAAGTTCAAGGCGGTGGCCGAGGCCTACGACGTCGTCGGCGACCCCGACAAGCGCAAGAAGTACGACGAGATGCGCCAGCTCTACGGCTCCGGCGCGTTCCCGGGCGGCTTCGGCGGCGGTGGCGCGCAGGGCGGCGGGTTCAACCTCGACGACCTGCTGCGCGACCAGGCCGGCCAGCGCGGCGGCTTCGGCGACATGTTCGGCGACCTGTTCGGCGGGGGCGGGTTCGGTGGGCGCGCCGGGCGGCGCCAGCAGCGCGCCCGGGCGGTCAAGGGCCCGGACGTGGAGACCGCGGCGACGATCAGCTTCACCGACGCCCTGGAGGGCGTCACGATCTCGCTGCGGCTCACCTCCGACTCGGCCTGCCCGGACTGCCACGGCACCGGAGGCAAGCCGGGCACCAAGCCCCACGTCTGCCCCGAGTGCGAGGGCGCGGGCTTCATCGTGGCCTCCGCCGGCGGTGCGTTCTCGATCAACGAGACCTGCCCGCGATGCGGCGGCCGGCAGCTGGTGTACGACGAGCCCTGCCCGACCTGCCACGGCAGCGGCCGCGGCACCTCGGCCCGCACCATCCAGGCCCGCATCCCCGCGGGCGTCAAGGACGGGCAGCGGATCCGGCTGCGCGGCAAGGGCGGTCCCGGCGAGAACGGCGGACCGGCCGGCGACCTCTACGTCACCGTGAAGGTCACCCCCCACCGGATCTTCGGCCGCAAGGGCGACAACCTCACCCTCGACGTCCCCGTCGCCTTCGACGAGGCCGCGCTCGGCGCGGAGATCAAGATCCCCACGCTCGGCGGTGCCCCCGTCACGCTGAAGATCCCGGCAGGCACGCCCAACGGGCGGACCTTCCGGGTGCGCGGCAAGGGGGCTCCGAAGGCCGACGGCAGCCGCGGCGACCTGCTCGCGACCGTCGAGGTCCAGGTGCCCGCCCACCTCTCCTCGGAGGCGAAGGCCGGCATCGAGGCCTACCGGGCGGCCATGGCCGACAAGCCGCTGCGCACCAAGCTGTTCGAGGAGAGCTAGGAGGCATGGCCTGATGTCCCGACCGCACTTCGAGCCCCCCGGTCCGGACGCCGCGGTCTTCGTGATCAGCGTGGCTGCCGAGCTCAGCGGGCTGCACCCGCAGACGCTGCGCACCTACGAGCGGCTCGGGCTGATCACGCCCGGCCGCACCGGGGGCGGCGGGCGCCGCTACTCGCCGCGCGACATCGAGCTGCTGCGCACCATCGCCGAGCTCACCTCGGCCGGCATCGGCATCGAGGGCGTCCGCCGGATCCTCGACCTCGAGGAGCGGGTCGCCGCCCTCACCGCCCGCAACGACGACCTGGTCGCGGAGCTCGAGGCCACCCGCGAGGCCCTGCGCCAGGCGCTCGCCGCCCGGCGCGCCCCCAGCGGCAACAAGCTGCCGGTCCTCCGTCGCCCCGACCCCGGCCAGTCGGTCGTGGTCTGGCGGCGCGGGCGCTGACCGGGGTCCGGGTCAGTGGCGGCCCACGGCGCCGCCGAGGTACGCCACGACGTCGGCGATCGGCGTGCCCTTCTGGAGGTAGCCGTCGGCGCCGGCGGCCAGGGCTCGCTGCGCCATCCGGTCGGCACCGAGGCCGGACACGACGACGGCGGCCGCCGGGCAGGACGAGCGGATGTGGGGCAGCGCCTCGAGGCCGTCCATCACCGGCATCGACAGGTCGAGCACGACCAGGTCCGGGCACTCCGCGCGCACGACCTCGGCGCGCGGCGAGGGCATGCCCGCAGGCGAGGGCCTGGCGGGGGCACCGGGGGCCGGGAGCAGAAAATTCCCAGAGTTGAGTGGAACAGACTCAACTTTCGCGGCGTTCCTACCGATGGAGTGTCCGCTACGTGACGTGCACAGGAGAATGACGACATGAGCCAGTTCGGGGCCGACAAGTTCACGACCCGCAGCCGGGAGGCGATCGAGGCCGCCCAGCTGTCCGCGACCACTGCCGGCAACACCCACACCGAGCCGATCCACCTGCTCGTGGCGCTCCTGCGCCAGGAGGACGGGACGGCGCGCAACCTGGTCGCCAAGGCCGGCGTCGACGCCGACGCGCTGACCGCCCGCGCCGAGGCCGCGCTCAGGTCGCTGCCGACCGCGAGCGGCACGACAGTCCAGCAGCCGTCCGCCTCGGCCGCCCTGACCCGCGTCCTCGCGGCCGCGCTCGACCTGGCGGGCGGCATGAAGGACGAGTACGTCGCCACCGAGCACCTCCTCATCGCCATCGCCGGCGTCGAGAGCCCCGCCCAGCGGATCCTCACCGACGCGGGCCTGACCGAGTCCGGGCTGCGCGAGAGCCTCACCGCCGTCCGCGGCAACCGGCGCGTCACCAGCCAGGACGCCGAGTCGACCTACGAGGCGCTGGAGAAGTACAGCGTGGACCTCACCCAGGCCGCCGAGGAGGGCCGCCTGGACCCCGTCATCGGCCGTGACGCCGAGATCCGCCGGGTGGTGCAGGTGCTCTCCCGGCGTACCAAGAACAACCCGGTGCTCATCGGCGAGCCCGGCGTCGGCAAGACCGCGGTCGTCGAGGGCCTGGCCCAGCGGGTCGTCGCCGGCGACGTGCCCGACTCGCTCAAGGGCCGCCGCGTCCTCAGCCTCGACCTGGCCGCGATGGTGGCCGGGGCGAAGTACCGCGGCGAGTTCGAGGAGCGGCTCAAGGCGGTCCTGGAGGAGATCAAGGACGCCGGCGGGCAGATCATCACCTTCATCGACGAGCTGCACACGGTCGTCGGCGCCGGCGCGGGCGGCGACTCCGCCATGGACGCCGGCAACATGCTCAAGCCGATGCTGGCCCGCGGTGAGCTGCACATGATCGGCGCCACGACGCTCGACGAGTACCGCGAGCGGATCGAGAAGGACCCCGCGCTCGAGCGTCGCTTCCAGCAGGTGTTCGTGGGGGAGCCCTCGGTCGAGGACACCATCCAGATCCTGCGCGGCATCCAGGAGAAGTACGAGGCGCACCACGGCGTCCGGATCACCGACGCCGCGCTCGTCGCGGCGGCCACGCTGTCCGACCGCTACATCACCGGGCGCCAGCTGCCCGACAAGGCGATCGACCTCGTCGACGAGGCCGCGTCGCGGCTGCGGATGGAGATCGAGTCCTCCCCCGAGGAGATCGACCAGCTGCGCCGCCAGGTCGAGCGGCTGAAGATGGAGGAGTTCGCGCTCCAGAAGGAGCACGACGACGCGTCCCGCGAGCGGCTGAGCGTCCTGCAGAAGGACCTCGCCGACCGCGAGGAGGAGCTGCGCGCCCTGGAGTCCCGCTGGGAGCGGGAGAAGTCCGCCCACGAGGGCGAGGGCGAGCTGCGGCGCCGCCTCCACGCGGTCCGGGTGCAGGCCGCCAAGCTGATGCGCGAGGGCAAGCTCGACGAGGCCAGCGAGATCCTCTACGGCCGCATCCCCGAGCTCGAGAAGGCGCTCAACGAGGCGACCGAGACCGCCGAGACGACCAGCGACCCGCTGGTCGGCGAGGAGGTCGGCGCCGAGCAGGTCGCGGAGGTGGTGGAGGCCTGGACCGGCATCCCCACCGGCCGGATGCTGCAGGGCGAGACCGCCAAGCTGCTCGAGATGGAGGACGTCATCGGCAAGCGGCTGATCGGGCAGCACGCCGCCGTGCGCGCGGTCAGCGACGCCGTCCGCCGCTCCCGCGCGGGGATCAGCGACCCGAACCGCCCGACCGGCTCCTTCCTCTTCCTCGGCCCGACCGGCACCGGCAAGACCGAGCTGGCCAAGTCCCTCGCCGACTTCCTCTTCGACGACGAGCGGGCGATCATCCGCATCGACATGAGCGAGTACTCCGAGAAGCACTCGGTGGCCCGGCTCGTCGGTGCCCCTCCGGGCTACGTCGGCTACGACGAGGGCGGCCAGCTCACCGCGGCGGTGCGCCGGCGTCCGTACAGCGTGGTGCTGCTCGACGAGGTCGAGAAGGCGCACCCGGAGGTCTTCGACATCCTGCTCCAGGTGCTCGACGACGGCCGGCTGACCGACGGCCAGGGCCGCACGGTCGACTTCCGCAACACGCTGCTGATCCTGACCAGCAACCTGGGCTCGAACTTCCTGGTCGACCCGCTGCTGGACCCGGAGAAGAAGCGCGACTCGGTGATGGCCGTGGTGCGGTCCTCCTTCAAGCCCGAGTTCCTCAACCGGCTCGACGAGATCGTGGTCTTCGAGGCGCTGACGCGCGAGGAGCTCACCCACATCGTCGACCTGCAGCTCGGGCTGCTGGAGAAGCGCCTGGCCGCCCGGCGGATCTCGATCAGCGTCACCGACGAGGCGAAGAGGTGGCTGGCCGAGACCGGCTACGACCCGGCGTACGGCGCCCGTCCGCTGCGGCGGCTGATCCAGACGTCGATCGGCGACCCGCTGGCCCGGATGCTGATCGCCGGCGAGGTGACCGACGGCTCGTCGGTGACCGTCGACCGCCCGGCCGAGGGCGAAGGCGACGAGCTGGCGCTGAGCGTCGCGTGATGGAATTGGGGGCGTGAGCGAGCCTTCCCCGAGCCCCCGGCCGCGTCAGGTGACCCTGGCCGGCTGGCTGACGATGGTCGGGTCGGTCCTCGTGGTGCTGCTGGTCTTCGACCGGGTCTCGGGCCTCCACACGATCGAGACCCGGGAGTCCGTCGAGCAGTTCCTCGCCGAGCCGCCCGGGCGCGACCTCGGGGTCGGGGTCGACGGCGTGCTCTCGATCATGCGCACGCTGGCGCTGGTCGCGGCCGGCTGCGCCACGGCGGCGGCCATCCTCGGGTGGCACGTGCTCAAGCGCAGCCGCAGCGCCCGGCTGGCGCTCACCATCGTGGCGGTGCCGCTGTTCGTCACCGGCATGGTCACCGGCGGGTTCGTCTCCTCGGTGGTCGCGGCCTCCGCCGTGATGCTCTGGCTCCAGCCTTCGCGCGACTGGTTCGACGGGATCACCCGGCAGCCGGTGAGCGCGGTGAGCGCGGCGCCCGTGGCGACCCCGGTGGCGTCGGCGGTGGCGTCCCCGGTGGCGTCGGCG
>JAEZKN010000317.1 GCA_023415395.1 Actinomycetes bacterium | reverse complement strand
CCGCCAGCGCGAGCGCGACGGCGAGGGGGAGACGGCGCATGGGGGAGACCTTCCGAGAGGGCCGACCGGGCTGGTCGGCGTACCTCCGACGCTAGGAAGGCCGCGCCCTCGTCACGAGCGCCGTCGGGACGAACCCGGCGGGTTGCACCTTTCGACGGAGGCGCTCAGGCCGGCGTGGCCGCTCCGGCCAGGTGCCGTGCTCCGCTCGTGGGTGAGGTGAGCGCGAACGCCCAGCCCGCGTCGGCCCGGCGGGCGCCGAAGGCGACGCTGCCGGGCAGCAGGATCGGCTTCTTGAACGCGACCGCCACGGTGACGGCGTCGGGCAGTCGGTTCTCCAGGGCGCCGACGCAGCGCGCCATCGACCACATGCCGTGGGCGATCTGTCGCGGGAAGCCGAACGCCTTGGCCGTCACCGGGTAGAGGTGGATCGGGTTGCGGTCGCCCGAGACGCCGGCGTACCGCCGCCCCAGGTCGGCCGGGAGGCGCCAGGTCGTGCCTCGCTCCGGCGCTTCCGGGAAGGTCGACCCGGCCGGGGCGTCCTCGGAGCCCCTGCCCCGGCGGAGGAAGGTGGAGGTCTCCTCCCAGACCAGCTCGGCGCGGGAGTGGACGGTCGTGACCAGGTCGAAGGCCTGGCCCTTGGCGTGCGGGCGCAGGTGCGCCGGTCGCGCGGTGACCTGGAGCTGCTCGTCCAGGCCGATCGGGCGGTGCTGGGTGATCGAGTTCTCCAGGTGCACGGTGCCGATCGCCGGGAAGGGGAACGACGCCGACGTCATGATCTCCAGGTGCAGCCCGAAGGCCAGCAGGTGGGGGTAGGGGAGCGGCAGGGTGTCGCGGCGCGGGAAGCCGCACAGCGAGGCGTACGCCGCCACGTGCTTGCCGTCGACCGGCACGTCGTGGCGCACGAGAGTGGTGTCGGGGAGTTCGCCGCCGGTCTTGCGGACGCCGGGCAGCAGGTTGACACCCGGGACGACCGGCAGCGCCGCCTTCACCATCACCGGCAGCACGTCAGGCACCCAGCATCATCTGGCCGCAGACGCGGACCACGTTGCCGTTGACGGCGGTGGAGCCCGGGCTGGCGTACCAGGCGATCGCCTCGGCGACGTCGACCGGCAGGCCGCCCTGGGCCATCGCGTTGAGGCGCTGGCCGACCTCGCGGGTCGCGAACGGCACCGCCGCGGTCATCTGGGTGATGATGAAGCCCGGCGCGACCGCGTTGATCGTGATGCCGCGGTCGAGCTCGTCGGCCAGCGCGTCCACCAGGCCGATCACACCGGCCTTGGAGGCGGCGTAGTTGGTCTGCCCGACGTTGCCGGCGATGCCGGCGATCGAGGCGACGCCGATGATCGAGCCGTTGTCGTTGACCACCTTCTCCTCGAGCAGGTGGCGGGTGATGCGCTCGGGCGCGGTGAGGTTGACCGCGATGACCTGGTCCCAGCGGTCCTCGGCCATGTTGGCGAGCCTCTTGTCGCGGGTGATGCCCGCGTTGTGCACGACGACGTCGACCCCGCCGTGCTTGTCCTTCAGGTGCCGGGCGATCCGGTGCGGAGCGTCCTTGGCGGTGATGTCGAGGACGAGGTGGTCCCCGTCGAGCTCGCCCATGACGGCCTGGAGCTCGCTGGCCGCCTGGGGCACGTCGACGCCGACCACGGTCGCGCCGTCGCGGTGCAGCACGCGCGCGATCTGCTCGCCGATGCCCCGGCTGGCCCCGGTGACCAGCGCGACCCGTCCCGCCAGCGGGCGCTGCCAGTCGCCGACCTCGCCGGCGTCCGTGCTGCCGTGGGCGCCGATGCGCACGACCTGGCCCGAGACGTACGCCGACTTGGGGCTCAGCAGGAAGGCCAGCGTGCTGTGCACCGCGCCCTCGGCGCCGTCGGCCACGTAGACGAGCTGGACGGTGCCACCCCGGCCGATCTCCTTGCCGAGGCTGCGGGTGAAGCCCTCCAGGGCGCGCTGGGCGACGCGCTCGCCGCCGGTGAGCAGCTCGGGCGGCGTGCCCAGCACGACCACCCGCGGGCAGGGGTCGAGCCGGCGCAGCAACGGCGTGAAGAAGTCGCGCAGCTCCCCGAGATCGTCGGAGGAGGTCAGGCCGGTCGCGTCGAAGACCAGGCCCTTGAACGTGTCGTCGCCCGCGACGTCGGCGGTCGCGGCGATGCCGAGCGAGTCCAGGATGCCGACGAGATCGTCGGCCAGCCGGCCCCGGCCGCCGACGACGACCGTGCCGTCGACGAGCGGTGCGCCCTCGACGTACCGCTCCAGCCGGGCGGGCTGCGGGAGCCCGAGCAGCCTGGTGACCTGCTTGCCGATCGCGGAGTCGGTGAAGCCGCGGTAGAAGTCGCTCATGGTGGGTATGTAACTCCTTGTGTAACTCCGAGTCCAGATTTCGTGACCTGGCCCTCATGTCCTTCTCTCGTTCCCTCCACCGACGCAGGATGAACCCATGACCACCAGCACTCCCGGCACCACTCCCGGCAGCACCCGCCGCGTCGCCGTGCTCGGCGGCAACCGCACGCCGTTCGCGCGGTCCAACACCGCCTACTCCGACGTCTCCAACCAGGAGCTTCTCACCGCCGCGATCGACGGCCTGGTCGCCCGCTTCGGGCTCCAGGACGAGCGCCTCGGGGAGGTCGTCGCCGGCGCCGTCCTCAAGCACGCCCGCGACTTCAACCTGACCCGCGAGGCCGTGCTGGGCTCGCGACTGGCGCCCGAGACGCCGGCGGTCGACATCCAGCAGGCCTGCGGCACCGGGCTCCAGGCCGCGATCCAGGTGGCCAACAAGATCGCGCTCGGCACCATCGACTCCGGCATCGCCGGGGGCACGGACACCACCTCCGACGCGCCGGTGGCGATCAGCGACCGGCTGCGCCGCAAGCTGATGAAGGTCAACGCCGCACGCGACACCGCCGGCAAGGTCAAGGCGCTGGGCGCGATCCGCCCCGGCGACATCGGCCTGGAGATCCCGCAGAACGGCGAGCCGCGCACCCGGCTCTCCATGGGCGAGCACGCCGCGCTCACCGCGCTGGAGTGGGAGATCACCCGCGAGGACCAGGACGCGCTCGCGGCCGCCTCGCACCAGCACCTGGCGGCGGCGTACGAGCGCGGCTTCCTCGACGACCAGGTCACGCCCTTCCGCGGCCTGGACCGCGACAACAACCTGCGCCCGGACTCCTCGGTGGAGAAGCTGAGCAGGCTCAAGCCGGTCTTCGGCAAGGGCGAGGCGGCCACGATGACCGCCGGCAACTCCACGCCGCTGACCGACGGCGCGTCGGCCGTCCTGCTCGCCTCGGAGGAGTGGGCCGACGAGCACGGGCTGGAGCCGCTGGCCTGGTTCGTGGACGCCGAGACCGCCGCGGTCGACTACGTGCACGGCGCCGAGGGCCTGCTGATGGCGCCGGCCTACGCCGTCCCACGGCTGCTCGCGCGCCAGGGCCTGACCCTCCAGGACTTCGACTTCTACGAGATCCACGAGGCGTTCGCGTCCCAGGTGCTGGCCACCCTCAAGGCGTGGGAGGACCCGATCTTCTGCAAGGAGCGACTCGGCCTCGACGCCCCGCTGGGCGCGATCGACCGGGCCAGGCTCAACGTCAACGGCTCCTCCTTGGCCGCCGGCCACCCGTTCGCCGCCACCGGCGGACGGATCGTGAACGTCGCCGCCAAGCTGCTAGCAGAGCAGGGTTCGGGACGCGCGCTCATCTCGGTGTGCGCAGCCGGGGGTCAGGGCGTGGTAGCCGTTCTGGAACGATGAGGGTGTGACTGCACTCGATCCGAAGCTCCAGGACGTCTACGACGAGGTGCTCGCGCGCAACCCCGGTGAGCAGGAGTTCCACCAGGCGGTGCGCGAGGTCCTCGAGAGCCTCGGGCCCGTCGTCACCAAGCACCCGGAGTACGTCGACGCCGCGATCATCCGCCGGATCTGCGAGCCCGAGCGGCAGATCATCTTCCGCGTCCCGTGGACCGACGACGCGGGCAACGTGCAGCTCAACCGGGGCTTCCGGGTGGAGTTCAACTCCGCGCTCGGCCCCTACAAGGGCGGGCTGCGGTTCCACCCGTCGGTCTACCTCGGCATCGTGAAGTTCCTCGGGTTCGAGCAGGTGTTCAAGAACTCGCTCACCGGCATGCCCATCGGCGGCGGCAAGGGCGGCTCCGACTTCGACCCCAAGGGCCGCTCGGACGCCGAGGTCATGCGCTTCTGCCAGTCCTTCATGACCGAGCTGCACCGCCACATCGGGGAGTACACCGACGTCCCGGCCGGTGACATCGGGGTCGGCGGCCGCGAGATCGGCTACCTCTTCGGCCAGTACAAGCGGATCACCAACCGCTACGAGTCCGGTGTGCTCACCGGCAAGGGCCTGAGCTGGGGCGGGTCGCTGGTGCGCACCGAGGCCACCGGCTACGGCACGGTCTTCTTCGTGGAGGAGATCCTCAAGGCCGCGGGCGACTCCTTCGACGGCAAGCGCGTGGTGATCTCCGGCTCGGGCAACGTCGCGACGTACGCCGTGGAGAAGGTCCACCAGCTCGGCGGCACCGTGGTCGCGGTGTCGGACTCCGGCGGCTACGTCGTCGACGAGGCCGGCATCGACCTGGCCCTGGTCAAGGAGATCAAGGAGGGCCGGCGCGGCCGGATCTCGGAGTACGCCGACGCTCGCCCCGGAGCGCGCTTCGTCGCGGGCGGCAGCGTGTGGGACGTGCCGTGCGACGTCGCGCTGCCGTGCGCGACCCAGAACGAGATCGACGACGCCTCGGCCGCCGCGCTGGTCAAGGGCGGCGTGCGGGTCGTCGCCGAGGGCGCGAACATGCCGTGCACCCCGGAGGCCGTGCGCACCTTCGCCGACGCCGGCGTGGTCTTCGCGCCCGGCAAGGCCGCGAACGCCGGCGGCGTGGCCACCTCCGCGCTGGAGATGCAGCAGAACGCCTCGCGCGACTCCTGGTCCTTCGAGCACACCGAGGAGCGCCTGGCCGAGATCATGCGCGGCATCCACCACCGCTGCCTCGCGACCGCCGACGACTACGGCCTCCCCGGCAACTACGTCGCCGGCGCCAACATCGCCGGCTTCACCCAGGTCGCCGACGCGATGATCGCGCTCGGGGTGATCTGACCCGGCTGGCGCCGGAGACGGTCGAGACACCACGAACGGCCCCTCCGGGCGGCTTTTCGGGGCTGTTCCTGGTGTCTCGACCGCAATGAGGCCGCACCAGGGTCGCCGTTCAGCGGGCGGCCAGGGCCAGCGCGGACGCGACGAGGTAGTCGCGCACCTGGTCGGCGCTGATCGAGCCGACCGTGGGGATGCCGGGGGCGGCCTCCTTGACCAGGATGCCGACGCGGGCGAGCTGGAGCGCCCCCAGGCCGCTGGCGTAGAGCGTGTTGGCGAGCAGCACCGGGTCCTCGACCGTGAACTCGCCCCGGGCGACACCGTCCTCGAGCACCTCGGTCAGCACCGCCAGGCAGGAGGAGATCCCGCGGCCGAGCCGGAAGAGCGCGCTCTCGGACATCTCGTCGAGCAGGTCGGGGCCGGTACGCCGCATCAGGGTCTGCGCGCAGTCCAGGAACGCCGGGTGGGCGACGCCGTAGTCGACGAAGGCGCTCACCAGCCCGGTCAGCCGCTCGGCCGGGTCGGTGCTGGCCTCGGCCGCCGCCACGAGCTCGTCGCGCAGCTCCTCGAGGTAGCCGACCAGCGTGAGGGCGAAGAGCTCCTCCTTGCCGGTGAAGTGCCGGTAGACGATCGCCCGGTTGATGCCGACGGCCTTGGCGATGTCCTCGATCTGGGCGTCGCGGACGCCCCGCTCGTCGAAGAGGGCTCGGGTGGCGGCGATGATGTCGCGCTCGCGGGCCCGCCGCCGGGCGGCGGCCGCGGTGCGCCGGCCGTCGTTCTCGGTCGTGCTCACGAGACCAATCGTACGACTCGTGACACTGGGAGTTGCACGGTCGTCTCAGGTGGGCAGGTGGCTCCGCACGGTCTCGACGGTGTCGATCTCGGCGACCGGCTTGTCGTCGCGGTAGCGCACCACCCGGGCGAAGCGCAGCGCGACGCCGCCGGGGTAGCGGGTGGAGCGCTGGACGCCGTCGAACGCGATCTCGACGACCTGCTCGGGGCGGACGTGGACGACGTGGCCCGAGCGCGAGGTCTCCAGCTCGAGGAACCGCTCGGTCTGCCAGGCGAGCATCTCGTCGGTCATCCCCTTGAAGGTCTTGCCCAACATCACCAGCTCACCGCTGGCGGGGTCGCGGGCGCCGAGGTGGATGTTGGAGAGCGAGCCCTGGCGTCGTCCCGAGCCCCACTCGACCGCGAGCACGACGAGGTCGAGGGTGTGGACCGGCTTGACCTTCACCCAGGCCGCACCGCGGCGGCCGGCGTCGTAGGCCGCGCGGAGCGACTTGACCACCACGCCCTCGTGCCCGGAGCCGAGCGTGTCGGCGAGGAAGGCCTCCGCGTCGGCGGCCGAGGCGGTCACGAGCCGCGGCACCCGGTGGCGCTCGGGCACGAGCCGCTCCAGCGCGGCGGCGCGCTCGGAGGCGGGGGAGTCGAGCAGGTCGGCGCCGTCGAGGTGGAGCAGGTCGAAGAAGTACGGCGTCACCTCGACCCCGGCCCCGGGATCCAGTGCAGCCGTGGCGGTGCGCGACGCGGTCTCCTGGAAGGGGCGCGGCCGGCCGTGCTCGTCCAGGGCGATCGCCTCGCCGTCGAGCACGAAGGACGCGGCGGGCAGCGCGAGCGCCACCTCGACCACCTCGGGCAGGCGGGCGGTGATGTCCTCCAGCGAGCGGGTCGCGACGACGACGTCGGACCCGGAGCGGTGCACCTGGATCCGGATGCCGTCGAGCTTCTGGTCGACCGCGACCTCCTCCCCGCCGCCGGCCTTGGCCAGCGCGGCCGCGACGTCGGGGGCGCTCGAGGCGAGCATGGGCAGCACCGGGCGGCCGACCTCGAGCCCGACCTCGGCCAGGGCGGGCT
>JAEZKN010000284.1 GCA_023415395.1 Actinomycetes bacterium | reverse complement strand
TGTGCTGCTCGCGGGTCTGGAGGGCCAGGCGGTACGCCGGACGCCCCTCGGCGTCGACGGAGACGCCGACGAGCCGCCCGGGCAGGTGGCGCTCGAGGCCGCTGCTGACGGCGATGTAGCCGGCGTGCGGCCCGCCGTAGAACAGCGGGACGCCGAAGCGCTGGCTCGAGCCGATCGCGACGTCGGCACCGAGCTCGCCCGGCGACTCCAGGAGCGTCAGCGCGAGGAGGTCGGCGGCGACGACGGCCAGCGCATCGCGCTCGTGGGCCTGCTCGATCACCCGGCGCGGGTCGAGCACCCGGCCGGAGGCACCGGGGTACTGGACGAGCACGCCGCACAGGTCGCCGTCGGGGAGGCCGTCGGTCAGGTCGGCCACGACCACCTCGATGCCCAGGCCCTCGGCACGGGTGCGGACCACGTCGATGGTCTGGGGCAGCGCGTCGGCATCGACGACGAAGGGGCCCGACGCCTGCCCACCCTTGGACCCACCCTTGGACCTGGGGAGCGCGCGGCGCACGAGCGTCATCGCCTCGGCGGCGGCCGTGCCCTCGTCGAGCAGGCTGGCGTTGGCGGTCGGCAGCCCGGTCAGGTCGCCGACGACGGTCTGGAAGTTCAGCAGCGCCTCGAGCCGGCCCTGGGAGATCTCGGGCTGGTAGGGCGTGTAGGCGGTGTACCAGCTGGGGTCCTCGAGGACGTTGCGGCGGATCACCGGCGGGGTGATGGTGCCGTGGTAGCCCAGGCCGATCATCGGCTCGCCCGGGCGGTTCTGTGCCGCGAGCTGGCGCAGCTCGCGCGCGGTCGCCTCCTCGCTCAGCGCGGCCGGGAGGTCCAGCGACTCCGGCGTACGGATCCCGCCGGGCACGGCGGCGTCCATGAGCTCCTCGAGCGACCCGAAGCCGAGTCGGTCGAGCATCGTGGCGACGTCGTCGTCGCGCAGCCCGATGTGGCGCTCGACGAACGGCAGCGCGCCGTCCAGCTCGGTCAGGGTGGGGTGGTCGGCCATGTGCGGGGGCTCCTCGGCGTCGACTGGCGTCGTTCGGGTGCCTCCCCCTCTGTCGGCTCACACGCCTCCAGAGTTGCCTGACCCGCACGGTCCGGGCGCCTGAGAGGTTCCGGGGAGGAATTGCCCCTTCGGCGCTCCGCGAGCCCCCGAAACGACTGAGCCCCGCGAAGACTCTCCCGTGCGGGATCGTCAGCGGGGCCCAGTTTAGCCGAAGGGGTCAGCCGGTCTTGCGCGCGCGCCGCGCGGCGAGCTCGTCGCCCGGGGTGGGCGCGCCCTCCGCGTCGGCGGTCCGCTCGCTGGGCAGCTCGGCGAGCGTGCCCTCGATCTCCTGCCAGACGCCGCCGATAGCGATGCCGAAGACACCCTGACCGCCCTGGAGCAGGTCGATGATCTCGTCGTTGCTGGTGCACTCGTAGACCGAGACGCCGTCGCTCATCAGCGTGACGCGGGTCAGGTCGTCGGTGCCGCGCTCGCGCAGGTGCTGGACGGCGGTGCGGATCTGCTGCAGCGAGATGCCGGCGTCGAGCAGCCGCTTGACGACCTTGAGCAGGAGGATGTCCTGGAAGGAGTAGAGCCGCTGCGAGCCCGAGCCCTTCGCGCCGCGCACGGTGGGCTCGATCAGGCCGGTGCGGGCCCAGTAGTCGAGCTGGCGGTAGGTGATCCCGGCGGCGTTGCACGCGGTCGGGCCGCGGTAGCCGGTGTCGCTGGGCAGCGGCGAGACGTCGTCGGTGAAGAGCAGGCCCTGCTCCTCCGCCACCGCGGTCGCCTCTGCGACCTCGGCGTTCTCGGTGTGCTGCTCGTTCTCGTTCACGCGGTCCTCCGACGGCTATCCGTTGTGCGTAACACCGGGGAAGTAGTTACAACGGAGGACTTCACGGTAGGACCCGGGAGGGACACCGTCAAAGACGCGGTCGGCGTGTCGCAACGCTCAACCTCTACCTGAGGGTGATGGCTGAGGCGCGCTACCGCGACTCGAAGTCCTCCGGCGTGACGTGGTCGAGGAACTCGCGGAACTTCTCGACCTCGTCCTCCTGCTCGGCGGGCACGGCGAGCCCGGCCTCGTCGAGCACCTCCTCCGCGCAGACGATCCGGGTGCCGGTCCGCAGCGCCAGCGCGATCGAGTCCGAGGGTCGCGCCGAGACCTCGGCCCCGGAGGCGAAGACCAGGAGTGCGAAGAACACGCCGTCCTTGACGTCGGTGATGCGGACCTCGGTCAGCTCGTTGCCGGTCGCCTCGAGCACGTCCTTCATCAGGTCGTGCGTCAGCGGTCGCGGCGGCACCACGCCCTGCTGGGCGAACGCGATGGCGGTCGCCTCGACGGCACCGATCCAGATCGGGAGGTACCGTTCCCCCGCGACCTCGCGCAGCAGCACGATCGGCTGGTTCGAGGGCATCTCGACCCTGACTCCCATGACATCGACTTCGCGCACGTCCCCACAGTACCCCCGGCCGGTGACGTCGGCAGGCGGCCTACTTCTCGGGGAAACGCTGATGTTCCCGGGTGAAGTTTCCGGGCGAGCTCAATCGGTCTTAGCAACGGTCATGCTGCTGCCGGGTTGGCGAGCAGCTCGGCCAGCGCTTGGGCTGGGGTCTTCAGGTCCAGGGTAGGCCGGGGGCGTCGGTTGAGGGTCGCGGCGATCCGGGCGAGGTCCTCGGCGGTGTGGACTGAGAGGTCGG
>JAEZKN010000272.1 GCA_023415395.1 Actinomycetes bacterium | reverse complement strand
TTGCCGACCCGGGTGAACTGCCCGCCGATGAAGAGGCGGCCCGCCGTGTACCGGACGTCCTGGACGATCGCGTTCACCACGCCGGGCTTGAACGCGCTGACGACACCGCCGTCGGAGATCCTCAGCTGAGCGACCTTGTAGGCGTTCGTCGCTCCGACGGAGTTGAACGAGCCGCCGGCGTAGACCGTCCCGTTCGGGCCGGTGGCCAAGGCCTTGACGGGCCCCGACATCGACGGTGCGAACGCGGTGCTGATCGCTCCGGTGGACTTGTGGAAGGCGAGGATGCTGTTGCGGGTGAGGACCGGGCCGCCCGAGGCCGCCTGCACCTGCGTGAAGTTGCCCCCGAGGACGATCCAGTCGCCCACCTGCGCGATCGCGTCGACCTCTCCGTCGAGCACGTGTGGTGTGAAGTTGCTGGGGTTGTCGCTGGGCAGGCGATCCTGCGGCACGACCTGGAGGGCCGGCGCCGGCGCAGCGGTGACGGCGACCAACCCGACCAGGGTGGCTGCCAGAACAGTGACAAGCGCGAGGACTCGACGCACTTCGATCTCCTTTGGCCAACCGGCGGGACTGGGCCCCCACCGGGCTCTGCACGATGTTGCGGCCGAGGCCGCCTCCCCCGAGATCGCCCCACTCGTTGGTTCGACGGGCTCAGCAACCCACACCGGGGAGCGCGTTGTCCTGGCAGCGGCGTGAGGACACTCAATATTGGTGAGCCGAGGGCGGGAGGCCCGGTTTTCGGGTCGCGGTCGTCCCGATCGGAGCTAGCCTGACGAGGTGACAACAGGTCCGAGTCCAGCGCTGCCCACGGTGTCGGTGGTCGTCGCGACCCGGGACCGGGAAGAGCTTCTCCGGCACACCGTGGCGTCGATCCTCGGCCAGGACTACGCCGGCGAGATCGACGTGACGCTGGTCTACGACCAGGCCGTCCCCCAGGCCTCGCACGAGCATTCCGGCGACCGACGACGGGTCCGCGTCGTTGCGAACGACCGTGCGCCCGGGCTCGCCGGCGCCCGGAACGCGGGCATCGGCCGCGCGACCGGAGACCTCATCGCATTCTGCGACGACGACGACACGTGGCGGCCGGACAAGCTGCGGCGACAGGTCGAGGCGCTGGAGGCCGCCCGCGCCGGCGCGTGCGTCACGGGGATCTCGGTCCGCTACGACGACACGGTCGTGGAGCGGATCCCGGCGGTGGACGAGATCACGACCCGCGCGCTGCGCGAGAGCCGGCTCACGGGCGCGCACCCGTCGTCGTACGTCATGCGACGCGACGTGGTCGCGCAGGTCGGCGATGTCGACGAGCAGATCCCGGGCGGGTACGGCGAGGACTACGACTGGCTGGTCCGGCTCGCCGAGGTCGGCCGGGTCGTCGTCGTGCGCGCACCCCTGGTCGACGTCCTGTGGCACCGGGGATCCTTCTTCTCCACGCGGTGGTCGGCCATGGTGGAGTCGGTCGACTACCTGGTCGCGAAGTACCCCGTCCTGGTGGCCAGCCGTCCTGGGATCGCGCGCCTGCGCGGCCAGCAGGCGTTCGCGCTGGCCGCGCTGGGCAACCGTGCTGGTGCCCTGAGCCACGCCTGGAAGGCGTGGCGCGCGAACCCCCTCGAGCCTCGCGTCTACGTCACGCTGGCCGTGGCGTCGGGACTGGTGAGCGCCACGAGGGTGATGCACCTGGCCAACAGCCGGGGTCGCGGCATCTGAACGGTCAGCGGTAGCCGTAGCGTCGTCGCGCGACCCAGGTCAGCCGGCTCACCAGACGCCGCTCGCGCGGATTCATCTCCTCGCGCCACCGATCGTCGCGCCGCAGCGGCACCTCCCCGTGCGTGAACCTCATCGGATTGCCTGCGACGGTGTGCCCCGGCTCCAGCACCACCCGGTCGGGAGTGAGGCCCGGGACGGGCGCGGTGTCGGACGCTCCGGCGAACTCGAGGATCGCCGCGACCGTCGCCTCGGGCTCCTCCAGGACGTCCTCGTAGCGGACGGTCATCACCGGCACTCCCAGCCGACGGAGGGCGGCGTAGAGCAGGGCGTAGACCTGCCAGATCACGGAGGTGTAGACGAGGCCGTAGCGCGGCATCTCCTCGACCCTGTCGGTGATCTCCGGGCGTCGCACCGAACGCCGCCACGAGTTCGCAACGCCACGCGGGTCACGCACGACCAGCACGCAGCGTAGGTCGAGGCACGCGCGTCGCAGCAACATCGCGTACGCCGGGTGCTTGCTCGAGTCGGCGATCACCTCGGCGCCGGAGACCGCCGACACGCCGCGGTAGAGGTCCTCGACCATGCGGACGAGCCGGTCCCTGTCCAGTCGCCACCCGGTGCGCGGCGCGGCGAACAGCAGGCCCGGGGCGAACCGGTTGCGCACCACCGTCCGCCGCAACCGGACGGCGTCCTCGGCGTCGACCGCGGTCCATCCGTCGTAGGCGGCGTCGCCGACCCGGCTCCAGAAGGGGCACCGACTGAACGGCTGACCGCATCCGCACAGCTCGTCGTCGTGCAGACCGCGTTCCCACAGGTGCACCGCCTCCCCGATCTCCACCACCGACGCGGCCTGCCCGAGGATCCGCTCGAGGAGCGTGGAACCGCTGCGGCCCATCCCCCCGAGCAGCAGCACCCGAGGCGGCGGCGCCAGCCGTGGCGCGACGAGCCCGTCCGCCACCCGCCGGATCCGGGTCACGGCCTCGGCCACGGTCTCGCTCTCGGGACCGGCGCGTCCGGGGATCCGCAGCACCTCGGTGTCGCTCACGACTCGGTCGAGATGGGCGTGCAGCGTCACCTCGTCCTCGGCGAGGAGGATGTCGCCGACCTCGGCGAGCTTGCGGCAGAAGGTCACCTGGTGGTCGTCGACCACCTCGCGCAGCTCTGGTACCCGCGGCACCACGATCGGCACCCTGCCTGCCCGCCGGGCCTCCACGATCGACATCGGCCCGCCCTGCGCGATGAGCACGTCGGACTGCCGCAGCGCCATCCCGAGGACGTCCTTGTCCAGGTAGTCCACGCCGTGGGCGGAGCGGGGCGGCGTCGCGGTGCCGTACTGGATCACGCAGTCGACGTCGCGGTCTGCGACCCACCGGTCGACCCAGCCGACGAGGCGGTCGAAACGATGGTGGTCGGACCCGACCGAGACGAAGAGCACCGGCCGACGGCGCTGCCGACTCAGCAGGTCCTCCACGGTCCCCCCGTCGACGACCGTCACAGCACCGGTCCGACCAGCTCGGCGCCGGGATAGAGCCTCTGCTGCTCCGGCCACTGAGCGCAGAAGGCGGACGACAACGGCCGGCACATGCGACCGGTCAGCGTCTTCGTGCTGATCCGGTCGTAGACCTCCAGGTAGAGCGTGGGGATGCGCAGCAGCCGGGCGGTCAGGAAGAAGGGCAGGGCCACCCCTGCACCCGCACTGACCACCAGGTCCGGCCTGACCTCCCGGAGCACCCGCAGGGCCAGGCGCTGGTTGCGCAGGGCGTTGGGGACGTTCCTCGTGGTGGGGTGGTGCGCGTAGACGACACGTTCTCCGTGCAGGGACGATCGCGCGTCAGCCTTGTCGAAGGTCACCCAGCTGCGACGGTGCTGGCCCCACCAGGGCTCGAGCTCGAGCAGCTGGGCGAGGTGGCCGCCGGTGGAGGCGACCAGCATCACGTGATAGCGCGCGTCTCCCGCATCCCTTGTCGACACGTCGGCGACCGTACGGTCCGCCGGATCGCTGCCGGGGACAACGGCGCACGATGCCCCTCAGATCGGGTATGCGGTCCTCGTCGATCGAGGACCCGGAAAACGCCACCCCGAACAAGCC
>JAEZKN010000157.1 GCA_023415395.1 Actinomycetes bacterium | reverse complement strand
GGCCGAAGGCCTGGCGGACCTTCGGGTGCAGCTCGCCGGCGTGGCCCAGCTCGGCACCGTCGACGAGCACGCGGGCGCAACGGCCGGGGTGCCACGGGGCCTGGGTCGCCGCGACCACCTCGACCTCGACGCCGAGCTCGGTGCCGAGGCGACGGACCAGGCCGATCGCGTCGGGCCAGCCGGCCTCGCGGCCGCCGCCCCACCAGCCGGCGCGCTCGCGCTCGCCCGCCAGGACGATCGCCAGGTGCAAGGGCTGCTCGGGGATGGCGGCAAGGAGCTTGGCCAGCTCGTCGTCGCTCGGACGCCACTCGACGCCGTAGATCGGGGCCGGGCCGCGGTCGGCCGGGAAGGCCACCGTGCCGGTCTCGAAGAGCGACACCGCCGTCGCGCCGCGGGCCACGTTGCGGGCGCCGGCCTTGAGCAGGCCCGGGAGCAGCGTCGTGGTGTAGGACGGCTCCTCGCTCGAGAGCGGGTTGGCCAGACGGACCGTCGTCCGACGAAGGTCGTCGGCGGGCAGGCCGAGCGCGTCGAACGCGGCGTCGCCGACGAAGGGGAAGCTGACGACCTCCACGCAGCCGGCACCGGCCAGGGTGCGGCCGACCCGGCGGCGGAGCCGCTGCTCGCGGGTCAGGCCCCGGCCGGCCGCCTCGCGCGGCAGCACGGAGGGCACCTGGTCGTAGCCGACGATGCGCGCGACCTCCTCGACCAGGTCGAAGGGGTCGGTGATGTCGGGGCGCCACGGCGGCGGCACGAAGCCGGCGTCGGTCACCGTGCAGCCGACCGCGAGCAGGTGGGCCTGCGCGGTCTCGGCGGGGATGTCGATGCCCGTGACGCGCGCGGGCAGGTCGAGCGCCATGGGGACGGCCGCCGGCACCGGGCTCTCCCCCACGACCGTGACGCCGGGGTCGGCCGTGCCGCCGCCGTACGTCGTCAGCAGCTCGACCACGCGGTCGGCCGCGGCCGGGGTGATGGTCGGGTCGACGCCGCGCTCGTTGCGCTTGCCGGCCTCGGAGCTGATCTTGTGGCGCTTGCCGGTGCGGAACATCGAGGTCGCGTCCCAGTGGGCCGCCTCGACCAGGATGTTGGTGGTGGTCTCCGACATCTCGGTGGTCTCGCCGCCCATGACGCCGCCGAGGCCGATGATCCCCGAGTCGTCGGTGACGACGAGGTCCTCCGGCGACAGCGCGCGGTCGGTGCCGTCGAGCGTGGTGAGCCGCTCGCCCTCGCGCGCCCGCCGCACCCGGATCGTGCCCTGGAGCTTGTCGGCGTCGTAGCCGTGGATCGGCCGGCCGGTCTCGAGCATCACGTAGTTGGTGACGTCCACGGCCAGCGAGATCGGCCGCATCCCGGCCTGGGTCAGCCGGCGTGCCATCCAGTCCGGGGTCGGCGCGGCCGGATCGAAGCCGGTGACCTTGCGGGCCACGAAGACCGGGCAGCCCACCGGGTCGTCGATCTCGACCGGGTAGCCGGCGTCGTTCGGCTCGGGGACGGCACGCTCGGCCGGGTCGCGGTACGGCGCGTCGTAGGCGAGCGCCGCCTCCCGGGCGACGCCGCGCAGCGAGAGCGCGTAGGCCCGGTCGGGGTTGATCTCGAACTCGATGACCTCCTCGCGCAGGCCGAGCACGTCGAAGGCGTCGTCGCCCGGCTCACCGGCGTCGGCGGGCAGCACGATGATCCCGTCGTGCTCGTCACCGAGGCCGAGCTCGCGCGCGGAGCAGATCATGCCGGCCGAGAGGTGGCCGTAGGTCTTGCGCGCGGAGATCTCGAAGTTCCCGGGCAGGACGCCGCCGGGGAGGATGACCACGACCAGGTCGCCGGGCGCGAAGTTGTGGGCGCCGCAGACGATGCCCTGAGGCTCGCCGGTGCCGTTGGCGTCGCCGACGTCGACGCTGCACCAGTTGATGGTCTTGCCGTTCTTCTGCGGCTCGGGCTCCATCGTCAGCACGCGGCCGACGACGAGGGGGCCGGTGATGTCGGCGCCGGCGCTCTCGATCGCCTCGAGCTTGAGCCCGAGCGCGGTCAGCCGGTGGGTGAGGTCCTCGGTGGTCGTGCCGTCCGGCAGATCGACGTACTCGCGGATCCAGGAAACGGGGGTCTTCATCTCGTCCTCAGAGCTCGGTGCCGAACGCGGTGGTGAAGCGGACGTCGCCCTCGAAGAGCTCCCGCAGGTCCTCGATGCCCTGGCGGAACATCAGGGTGCGGTCGATGCCCATCCCGAACGCGAAGCCGGTGTAGCGCTCCGCGTCGACACCGCAGGCGGTCAGGACGCGCGGGTTGACGACCCCGCAGCCGCCCCACTCGATCCAGCCCTCGCCCCGGCAGGTGCGGCACGGTGCGCCGTCCAGGACGCCGGCCCCGCGACACACGAAGCAGACCAGGTCGACCTCGGCGCTGGGCTCGGTGAACGGGAAGTACGACGGGCGGAAGCGCGTGCTGATGCCCTCGCCGAACATCTGGGCGGCGAAGTGGTCGAGCGTGCCCTTGAGGTGCGCCATCGTGATGCCCTCGTCGATGGCCAGGCCCTCGACCTGGTGGAACATCGGGCTGTGCGTGGCGTCGTACTCGTCGGTGCGGAAGACGCGGCCGGGGCACACGACGTAGATCGGAGGCGTGCGGG
>JAEZKN010000221.1 GCA_023415395.1 Actinomycetes bacterium | reverse complement strand
CGTCGTGGATGTCGCGCTCGAGCCGGCGCAGCGACTCGGCCTCGGCCCACCGGGCGGCGTCGCGGCCACCCTCGACCCTGGCTACCTCGCGCTGGAGCTCCGCGCGGCTGCACAGCAGCACCGTCGCGAGGCTGGAGTGCACCAGGGCCAGCAGCCGCACCACGAAGGGCAGCGTCACCAGCGCGACCACGCCGAGGCCGAGCTGGAGGAGGCTCTCGGCCGCCCGTCCCTCGCCCAGGCCGACCATCTCGGCCAGGGTCTCGCTGTCGGGGTCCTGCGGGATCCACTGCTGCCAGAACCAGTAGGTCAGGCCGGCGCCGGCCGCCGCCCACCAGGCGAGGGTGACGACGAACGCGACGGTGCCGGTGACCAGGCCGACGAGCGACCACACGACGTCGAGCCAGGACTGCGGGTCCCGCAGCGGCGTGAGCTGGCGGCGCCAGAAGCCGGCACCCGCCGGTGCGCAGAGGTAGCGCGGGGCCGGCGACTCCTTGCCCAGCATGCCCCGCATCCGCAGCCGCTCGAACCGCGCGAAGCCGCGGGCCACCATCACGCCGACGGTGACGAGCAGGATGCCGCCGATGAACACGGCGAGGGCGACGCCGAGGGCCAGGTCGACGAGCACGACCACGAACGCCACGAGCGCGATCGGGAAGGCCGACACGGCGTAGCCGCTGTCCAGCAGCACCCGGCGTACCCCGCGGGGCGTGCCCACCGAGGTCGGGGGGAACTGCGCGGTCATGCTCATCGTCTCCGTCATGCCAGCAACGCTAGGAACCTCAGCGGGCGACCACGATCCTGCCAGCACGACAGTCGGTGTCGGGCCAGCCCGACAGTCCGTCCACCGTCCGAACCGCGTTGACTAGGGTGGCTCCCGTGGCAGCACCCGGCTCGGCAGAACTCGTGATCGTCGCCAACCGACTCCCCGTGGACCGCGTCGACGGGAGCTGGCGACGGTCACCGGGCGGCCTGGTCTCCGCGCTCGAGCCGGTGATGCGGTCCAACGACGGCACCTGGATCGGCTGGCCCGGTGGCACCGAGCAGGACCTCGAGCCCTTCGAGTCCGACGGCATGAACCTGGTGCCGATGACGATGACGGCCGAGGAGGTCGAGGGGTTCTACGAGGGCTTCTCGAACGCCACCTTGTGGCCGCTCTACCACGACGTCGTGGCCAAGCCCGTCTTCCACCGCGAGTGGTGGGACACCTACGTCGCGGTGAACCGGCGCTTCGCCGAGCGGGCCGCCGAGGTCGCCGCCGAGAACGCCACCGTGTGGGTCCACGACTACCAGCTCCAGCTGGTGCCGGCGATGCTGCGCGACCTGCGGCCGGACCTGCGCATCGGCTTCTACCTCCACATCCCGTTCCCGCCGCAGGAGCTCTTCTCCCAGCTGCCCTGGCGCCGCCAGATCCTCGAGGGCCTGCTCGGCGCCGACCTGGTCGGCTTCCAGCTCAACGGCGCGGCGCAGAACTTCGTCCGGCTGGTCCGCCAGCGCGTGGGCCACAAGACCCACCGCGACCTCGTCTACCTGCCCGACGGGCGGATGGTCCGCGCCGCGGCGTTCCCGATCTCGATCGACGTCGCGGCCTACGAGGAGCTCGCCCGCTCCCCCGAGGTCGCCGAGCGGGCCAAGGAGATCCGCGAGGCCGTCGGCAACCCGCGCCGGATCTTCCTCGGCGTCGACCGGCTCGACTACACCAAGGGCATCTACGCCCGGCTGCGCGCCTTCGGCGAGCTCATCGCCGAGGGCCACCTCGACGTCGAGGACGCGGTGTTCATCCAGGTCGCGACGCCGTCGCGCGAGCAGGTCGAGCAGTACCGGATCCTCCGCGACGACATCGAGCGCCTCGTCGGCCGGCTCAACGGCGACCTCGGCCGGATCGGGCAGCCGGCGGTGCACTACCTGCACTCGTCGTACCCCCGCGAGGAGATGGCGGCGTTCTTCCGCGCCGCCGACGTCATGGTCGTCACGCCCCTGCGCGACGGGATGAACCTCGTCGCCAAGGAGTACGTCGCCTGCCGCTTCGACGACGACGGGGCGCTGGTGCTCTCGGAGTTCGCCGGCGCGGCCGACGAGCTGCGGCAGGCCTGGCTGATCAACCCCTACGACATCAACGGCATGAAGTCGGCGCTGCTGCAGGCCAGCCGGGCCGAGCCCAAGGAGGTCACCCGGCGGATGAGGGCGATGCGCAAGACCGTGACGCAGCACGACGTCGCGGCCTGGGCGCAGCGCTTCCTCGTCGAGCTGGAGGAGGGCGTGCCGGACCACGCCAAGACCGTCCGCCCCGCCAAGCGGTCCTGAGACGTAGGGTCGCGGCATGGACCTGGTGCCGAAGCCGGACCAGCTCGTCGCCGCGGCGGGCAACGTCGCCCACGCCGTGCTCTACGGCGGGGTGGCCGACCTGCGCCCGATGCCGCGCACGCTGATCGACGAGGACACGCTGCGGGCGGTCTACCACTACCGCCCGGCGGTCAACGTCCGCTCCCAGGGCGACCCGGTCCTGCTGGTGACCCCGCTCGCCGCGCCGTCGCTGTGCTTCGACCTGCGTCGCGGGTGCTCGGTCGTCCAGCACTTCGTGGAGGGCGGGCGTCCGACGTACCTCGTCGAGTACGGCAACGTGTCCTTCCGCGACCGCAACCTCGGCCTCGAGCACTGGGTCGAGGAGGTCGTGCCCGCTGCGATCCGGGTGGTCTCCGAGCACGCCGGCGCCCGGCCGGTGCACGTGGTCGGCTGGAGCCTGGGTGGCATCTTCGCGATGCTCGCCGCCGCGCACGAGCAGGACCTGCCGATCGCGTCCCTCTCGATCCTCGGCTCGCCGGTCGACGTGTCCAAGGTGCCGCTGGTCGCGCCGCTGCGGCCGCTGCTCGACCTCACCCGCGGGCACGGGCTGGTCACCCGCGCCTACCGCGCCGCCGGCGGGGCGCCCACTCCCCTGGTGCGCTGGGCCTTCCAGCTCTCGTCGTTCCAGAAGCTGGTCACCAAGCCGATCGCCATCGCCACCCACCTCGACGACACCGACTTCCTGGCCCAGGTCGAGGCCGTGGACCGGTTCACCGCCAAGATGACCGCCTACCCCGGCCGCAGCTTCGGCCAGCTCTACCACCGCTTCGCCAAGGGCAACGCGCTCGCCTCCGGCACCGTCCGGGTCGGCGAGGACCCGGTGTCGCTCTCCTCGATCACCGCCCCGGTGATCGTCTTCGCCGGCGCGACCGACGGCATCGCCCCGGTCCCCGCGGTCAAGGCCGTCGTCCCCCTGCTGACGGGCTCGCGCGAGGTCCGCTTCGAGATCGTGCCGGGCGGCCACCTCGGCATGCTCACCGGCCGCGCCGCACGCGGCACCACCTGGCGGGTGCTCGACGAGTGGATCGCGCAGTGGTCCGGTGGGGACGCGGTCGCCGCCGCTGCGACGAAGGCCCCGGCGAAGAAGGCTCCCGCGCGGAAGGCAGCGGCGAAGAAGGCAGTCGCCAAGAAGCCGGCCGCCAAGAAGCCGGCGAAGAAGGCTGCGGCGGCACCGGAGGGCATCGGCTCGAACCCGGACCGGCGCTACGGATCGGCCGGCTCCCGCGCCCTGTCGCGCTGAGCTTCTCGGCCGATCCCTGACGGGCGAGCTCAATCGGTCTTAGCAACGGTCATGCTGCCGCCGGGTTGGCGAGCAGCTCGGCCAGCGCTTGGGCTGGGGTCTTCAGGTCCAGGGTAGGCCGGGGGCGTCGGTTGAGGGTCGCGGCGAT
>JAEZKN010000427.1 GCA_023415395.1 Actinomycetes bacterium | reverse complement strand
CGTCGACACCGAGCGGATGGCCGCGACCCTGGCGGCCGCCGGGGAGAGCGTGCTCGCCGAGCAGCGCAGCCTCACCGACCACCCCGCGCCGACCTACCTCGGCGACGCGACGGCCTGGGTCGACCAGGTCCGCGCCCGTGCCCGCCACGCCCTGGCCGCGAACACCGAGGAGACCCCGTGACCCCCGGCATCACCGCCGTCCGGATGACCGCCGCCCGGCACCGCTCCGAGCTGCCGCTGCTCGTGCTCGGCCCCTCGCTCGGCACCACGGCGGCGACGCTGTGGACCGCCTGCGCCGCGGGCCTGACCGACGCCTTCGACGTGGTGGCGTGGGACCTCCCGGGCCACGGCCACAACCGGGCGGTGCCCGAGGAGCCGTTCACGATGGCCGAGCTCGCGGCCGGTGTCCTCACGGTCGTCGACGACATCCTCACCGAGCGCGGAGAGCCCCGGGGAAGCTTCTTCTACGCCGGCGACTCGGTCGGCGGCGCCGTCGGCCTGCAGCTCCTGCTCGACGCTCCCGGACGCGTCGCGGCCGCCGCGGTGCTGTGCAGCGGCGCCCGGGTCGGGACGCCGGAGTCGTGGGCGGAGCGGATAGCCGCCGTGCGCGCGTCCGGCACCCCCTCGCTGGTGACCGCCTCGGCCGAGCGCTGGTTCGGCCCCGGCTTCCTCGACCGCGAGCCCGACCGCGGCAGCGCGCTGCTGCACGCGCTCTCCGACGCGGACGCCGAGGGCTACGCCCAGGTCTGCGGGGCCCTCGCCGGCTACGACGTCCGCTCGGACCTCGGCCGGATCACGGCTCCGGTGCTCGCCGTCGCCGGCGCCGACGACGCAGCCACTCCGCCCGAGACGCTGCGCGAGGTCGCCGACGGGGTCGCCGACGGGACCTACGTCGAGCTCCTCGGTGTCGCCCACCTCGCCCCGGTCGAGGCTCCCGAGGAGGTGGCCCGGCTGCTGCGGGAGCACTTCCTCGGCGAGAGCCCGGCCCCCGCCCCGGCGGGCGACCTGTCGGACGGGATGCGGGTGCGGCGCGAGGTGCTGGGCGACGCCCACGTGGACCGGGCCGCGGCCGCCACGACGGACTTCACGCGCGACTTCCAGGAGCTGATCACGGCGTACGCCTGGGGCGAGATCTGGACCCGCCCGGGCCTGGACCGCAGGTCGCGCTCGATGGTCACGCTCACCGCTCTCATCGCCCGCGGGCACCACGAGGAGCTGGCGATGCACGTGCGCGCCGCGCTGCGCAACGGGCTGACGGTCGACGAGCTCAAGGAGGTCCTGCTCCAGTCGGCGATCTACTGCGGGGTGCCCGACGCCAACACGGCGTTCCGCATCGCCCAGCGCGTGCTGTCCGAAGAGGGCATCATCTGAGGCATGTTCTGGCTCGGGATCGGACTCGTCGTCGCCGCTCTCCTCCTGTGGATGTGGACCATCGATCGCAAGCGCCGTGGCGCCACCCGCGACCTCGGGTGGGACGGCCGCGGTCCCGGGACGCCGTTGACCGGCGGCGATCCGGAGACGAGCGGCATCCAGCTCTCCCAGCACGCGTTCGAGATCGACAACCGGCTCACGGAACGACGCAACGAGCCACGATCTCCGCGACGCGACGAGACGCCGCCGAGGCGTCGGCCCTGGCGGCGAGAGCCAGGTCGATCGTCGGAGGATCGCTGAGCGCGACGTAGCCGACGCCCTCGAGGCCCAGGCTGCGCACGGGCTCCGGCACCAGCGCCACGCCGAGCCCGGCCGCGACGAAGACCACCAGGGTCGAGGTCTCGGCGACCTCGACGACCGGCGAGGGCACGAAGCCGGCCGCGGCACAGGCCTCCAGCACCCGGGCGTGGACCGAGGACCGGTGGCCCGACGGGTGCATGACGAAGGGCTCGCCGGCCAGCGCGGACAGGGGGATCCGCCGCCGCGCCGCCAGCGGGTGCCCGGCCGGCAGCACGGCCACCAGGCGCTCGGTGCGCAACGGGCGGACGTCCAGGTCCCCGTCGCTGAGCGGATCCGGGCGCAGGAGGGCGAGGTCGTAGGTGTGGTCGGCCAGGCCCGCGACCAGCTGCGGTGAGAGGAGCTCGCCGCGCAGCTCGAGCTCGACGTCCGGCAGCTCGCGGCGCACCTCGCGGGCCACGCGCGGGAGCACGTCGTAGGTCGCCGTGCCGATGAACCCGACCGCGACCCGGCCCGCTCGCCCGGCCGCGAGGAGGGCCATCTCGTCGGTGGCTCGGGCGACGTCGCCGAGGACCGTCCGGGCGTGGCCGGCGAGGCGTGCGCCCGCCTCGGTCAGCTCGACCCGCCGGGTCGTGCGGGTGAGGAGCTGGACGCCGAGCTCCCGCTCGAGCTGCTTGACCTGCTGGGAGAGCGCGGGCTGCGCGATGTGGAGCCGCGCGGCGGCGCGCCCGAAGTGCTGCTCCTCGGCCAGCACGGCGAAGGACCGCAGGTGGCGCAGTTCCATGCATGCAACTTATCAATCGAGGCAGATTCGATATTGGAGGCGATCAACGCCGCGGCCTACGGTGGAGGCATGACTGGAGCCTTCGTGTACGCCGCCGCTCGCACGCCGTTCGGCCGCTTCGGCGGCGCCCTGGCCGAGGTGCGTCCTGACGACCTCGCCGCGACCGCGATCACCGGCGTGCTGGCCAAGGCGCCGGACCTCGACCCCGAGCGGATCGGCGACGTCGTCTGGGGCTGCGCCAACCAGGCCGGCGAGGACAACCGCAACGTCGGCCGGATGGCCGTGCTGCTCGCGGGCCTGCCGGTCGGGGTGCCCGCGACGACGGTCAACCGGCTGTGCGGCTCCTCGCTCGACGCCGCGATCGTCGGCTCCCGGGCCATCGAGTCCGGCGACGCCGACGTCGTGCTGGTGGGCGGCGTCGAGTCGATGACGCGGGCGCCGTGGGTGCTGCCGAAGCCGTCGCGGGCCTTCCCCGCCGGCAACGTCACCGCGGTCTCGACCACCCTGGGCTGGCGGCTGGTGAACGAGCAGATGCCGGAGGAGTGGACGGTCTCGCTGGGCGAGGCCAACGAGGTGCTCGGCGAGAAGTTCGCGATCTCCCGGGAGCGGCAGGACGAGTTCGCCGCCCGGTCCCACAACCTCGCGGCCGCCGCCTGGGAGGCGGGCTTCTACGACGACCTGGTGGTCCCCGTCGGCGACCACGTCCGTGACGAGGGCATCCGGCCCGGCTCCACCGCCGAGAGGCTGGCCGGGCTCAAGCCGTCCTTCCGCCGGGACGGCACCATCACCGCGGCGAACGCGTCGCCGCTCAACGACGGGGCGTCCGCCGTGCTCCTCGGGTCGGAGGAGGCGGGCACGCTGATCGGCCTCGACCCCGTCGCCCGGATCGCCGGTCGCGGCGTCAGCGCGGTGGAGCCGCCGATGTTCGGCTACGCGCCGGTCGAGGCGGCCGACCGCGCGCTGGCCCGGGCCGGCATCACCTGGACCGACGTGTCCGCCGTGGAGCTCAACGAGGCGTTCGCCGTGCAGTCCCTGGCCTGCGTGGACGCGTGGGCCGAGCGCGGGCTGCGCGACCCGGAGATCGTGAACAGCAAGGGCGGCGCCATCGCCATCGGTCACCCGCTCGGCGCGTCCGGTGGCCGCATCCTCGGCACCCTCGCCGCCCGGCTCCAGGAGTCCGGGGACCGGTACGGCGTCGCCGCGATCTGCATCGGCGTCGGCCAGGCCCTCGCCGTCGTGCTGGAGAACGTCTCGTGACCGCGGTCGTGTGCGACACCGCTGCCGAGGCGGTCGCCGGGATCGAGGACGGCTCGACCGTCCTGGTCGGCGGCTTCGGGCTGGCCGGCATGCCGGTCGAGCTCATCGACGCGCTGATCGAGCAGGGCGCCACCGACCTCACCGTGGTCTCCAACAACGCGGGCAACGGCGACACCGGCCTGGCCGCGCTGCTGGCGAAGGGCCGGGTGCGCAAGGTGGTCTGCTCCTTCCCCCGGCAGAAGGACTCGTGGGTCTTCGACGGGCTCTACCGGGAGGGCAGGATCGAGCTCGAGCTGGTCCCGCAGGGCAACCTGGCCGAGCGGATGCGGGCCGCCGGTGCCGGCATCGGCGCGTTCTACAGCCCCACCGGCGTCGGCACCCCGCTCGCCGAGGGCAAGGAGACGCGCGAGATCGACGGGCGCACCTACGTGCTCGAGCACCCGATCCGCGGCGACGTCGCGCTGGTCGGCGCGCACCGGGCCGACCGGATGGGCAACGTCGTCTACCGCAAGACCGCGCGCAACTTCGGGCCGGTGATGGCCACGGCCGCGACCACGACCGTCGTGCAGGTCCGCGAGGTCGTCGAGACCGGGGAGATCGACCCCGAGCTCGTCGTGACACCGAGCATCTACGTGGATCGGGTGGTGGCCGTATGAGCCGGTCAGCAGGACTGAGCAAGGACGAGATGGCGGCGCGGGTGGCGCAGGACGTCCCGCGCGGGGCCTACGTCAACCTCGGCATCGGGCAGCCCACGTTGGTCGCCGACCACCTCGGCGCCGACTCGGGCGTCGTGCTGCACACCGAGAACGGCATGCTCAACATGGGCCGCGCCGCCGTGGGCGACGAGGTCGACCCCGACCTCATCAACGCCGGGAAGATCCCGGTCGTGGAGCCGCCGGGTGCGGCGTACTTCCACTCCGCCGACTCCTTCGCGATGATGCGCGGCAGCCTCCTCGTCGTGTGCGTGCTGGGGGCCTTCCAGGTCAGCGCCGGAGGCGACATCGCCAACTGGCACACGGGCGCCCCCGACGCGATCCCCGCCGTCGGTGGCGCGATGGACCTGGCGATCGGGGCCAAGCAGGTGTTCGTGATGATGACGCTCTTCGACAAGCAGGGCGCGCCCAAGCTGGTGCCCGAGTGCACCTACCCCCTCACCGGGGTGGGCTGCGTGTCGCGGGTCTACACCGACCTCGCGGTCCTCGAGGTGGGGGCCGAGGGCGTCACGGTCGTGGAGACGTTCGGGACGAGCGTCGATGAGCTCGCCGGGCGTCTCGAGGTGCCGCTGCGCGAGGCCCGCCGGGCGGGCTAGCGCAGCTGCTTGTGCTTCGACCCGCTGGTGACCGCCTCCGCGGTGCCGACCAGGGCGACGGCCGCGACGACGGCGAGGACGAAGCCCAGGACGTTGAGCTCCCAGATCGAGCCGGTGCCGAGCAGCCAGGCGATGGTGCCGCCGATGAGCGACCCGACCAGGCCGAGTCCCAAGGTCGCGAGCAGGCTGAGGTCCTGCTTGCCGGGCTTGACGAGCCGGGCCAGTGCTCCGATGATCAGGCCGGCCACGAGGAATCCGATCATGGCGCCAGTGTTGCTCGGGTCTCCAACTCGCTAGCGCCGGTCGTGCCTGACCCGCCGGCGCAGCTGGAGGATGCGCAGGCTGCCGACGAGGGCGGTCAGCGCGATGCCGAAGGCGGCGGCGATGAGCAGCGCGACCGCGAGTGGCGCGTCGCCGTCGATCCAGAGGAACGCGATGTGGACCTCGTCGGTGTTCTGCGCGATGAACACCACCAGCAGGATCAGCACGACCGAGGCCGCGACCATCGAGACCCACACCCCGCCGGTCCGCGACCGGCGCAGCGGGTCCTTGGGCTCGCGCGCGGGCGGCGGCTCGTGAGGTTCGGGGGGTGGGGTGGGCTCGGTCTCGGTCATGCCCGAGGGGTACCCGGCCCGGGGCGCTGTCAGTCGGGGATCGCCGCGGGCTTGCCGGTCCGCAGCAGCGTGGCGATGTAGATGACCACCGGCACGTCGCCCTCGTTGGCGGCGTGGTGGACCTCGCCCTGCTCCTCCTGGAGCCACCGGCCAGGACGCACCTTGACCGTGTCGCCGGGCTTGACCACCGTCACCAGCGTCGGGTCGTCGCCGGGTCCCTTCATCAGCCGCGCCTCGCCGGTCTCGACGGTGTAGGTGAGCACGCCCTCGGCGACGTACCCGAGCTGCGTGCCGGGGTGGTGGTGCCGCGCCAGCTGCGCCCCCGGCATCACGACGACCCGGCTGAGGCCCAGCGTGCGCTTCGGAGCGCCGCTCGGTCCCGCCATCTCGGCCCAGGCCTGACGGGTGACGCTCACCGGCGCCGGGTCGTCGTCGGCGGCGGTCGCGGTGACGGCGAGGCCGGCCCCGAAGCCGGAGGCGACGAGGGCGAGCCCCGCGACGGGGAGCAGGAGGCGCTTCATGCGGCCGAGCCTAGGGACGCAGCGTGCGCCGCCGCAGGCCTTCGGTCAAGACTCTGACCACACGGGATCGTCGATCCCCAGCATGTTCAGCCACAGTGTCGTGAGCTGCTCGGTGGCCGCATCGAGGTCGGGGGCGGTGCCGAAGACGAACCAGTGGTAGGCACACCGCTCCGTCATCGAGCCGAGCATCTCGGCCGCCAGGGCGGCATCGAGATCGGGATCGACGTCGCCTGCTGCTTGCCACCTGAGGATGGCTCGCTCGGTGCGGGATCGGTAGAGCCGGAGGCGCTCGCTCAGCACGCGCGAGGGTTCGGGGTCCGACAGCGAGGCCTCCTCGATGACTCGCCACAACTGCGCGTTGCGCTCGAAGGCGCGAAGGTACAGCCGATTGGTCTCGGCGATGCGCTCCCGCGGATCGGTGGAGGTCGACAATCGCGGCGTGAGCTCGCCGTAGACCTCGTCCTCCACATCGATCAGCAGCTGCCGGAAGATCTCGTACTTGCCCGCGAAGTGGAGGTAGAAGGACCCGACTGACGTGTTCGCCTTCCGGGTGATGTCGGCGATCCTCGTCTGGTGGTAGCCGCGCTCCTCGAGGACCTGGCGTCCAGCGCGCAGGAGAGCTCCTCTGGTGCGCAGCCCTTGACGGGTGCGCGGACTGTCGTCAGGCATGACGGACCACCGGCGGTGGGAGACGGAGCAGTCGGCTCCATGCCTGCAGGAGCCGATCGACGGCCACCTCCCGTTCCACCGCCTCCTCCACCAGCAGTCGCCATTGGAAGAGGCACTCCTCGGTCATCGCCACGAGGGCGCGCGCGACGAAGTCGGTCGTCGTACGGGGGGAAGCCAGGCCGGACGCGACGAGCGGTTGTATGGCGCGCGACACCGATGCGGCCGCGGCGGCCTGGTCGGCGCCGACGCGCAGGCGCACGTGATCGACTCCGAGCGCGGCCTGCTGCACGGCGCGCCACACCCGTGCGTTCTCGATGAATCGCTCGACGGTCGTGTCGAGAGCTTCGCGGAGCCATGCGCGTGCCGCTTCGGGGTCGGAGGTCGGCGCACCCGGAATGTCGGCGGGGAAGTTGAACTCCAGCTTGTCCATCACCGCGCCGAGGATCTCCTCCTTCGAGTCGAAGTAGGTGTAGAAACTCCCCGCCGCAACGCCGGCGGCACTGGTGATGTCGGTGATGCGGGTGCCGTAGAACCCCTTCTCCGAAAACACCTGGATCGCGCCGGCGAGCAGGGCGTCACGCGCCGTCCCAAGCTGGCTGTCAGGCATGGGGAGAGTGTAGGTGGACGATTCGGTGTGCGCGCAACACGAAGAGGCGTTCAGCAGCCGGTCTGGACGGATGCGCCGCTCTCACGAGCCTCACTGACCAATCTTCGCGATGTGGTTGACACCACATTGGTCCTGATGAATCCTCGTTCACATGAACGCGTATTCAGGCGACAGAGAGAGTCCGTTACGCGGTAGGACCGCGGTCGTCACCGGCGGCGCTCGCGGTCTCGGAGCTCAGATCGCTCTCGACCTGGCGGCTCTCGGGGCTGACGTCGCGGTCTGGGACGCGCCGACCTGGACCGACGCCCCGCTCGACTACCCGCTCGCTGGGTCCGTAGATCTCGAGAGCACCGTGCGTTCTGTCGAGGACGCCGGGTGCCGCTCGCTCGCAGTCGCCGTCGACGTCCGCGACGTCGCTGCCGTCGAGCGCGCCGTCGAGCGCACGGTGGAGGGAC
>JAEZKN010000406.1 GCA_023415395.1 Actinomycetes bacterium | reverse complement strand
GTGGTTTCGAGACAGGCGCTGCGCGCCTTCCTCAACCACCGGTGACGGCGTTGGGTCCGGTGGTCGAGGAGGTTGCGCTGCAACCGTCTCGAGACCCCCGGGGTGTCCGACGGTCGGTGGTTTCGAGACAGGCGCTGCGCGCCTTCCTCAACCACCGGTGACGGCGTTGGGTCCGGTGGTCGAGGAGGTTGCGCTGCAACCGTCTCGAGACCTCCGAGGCGTTCGTTTCAGCCGCCGGCGGCGGCGCGGTCGGCGGTGCGCCGGATCGCGGCGACGAAGGTGTCGAAGAGCTCGGGCGGCAGGTCGTGGCCCATCCCGCGGATGTGCAGCAGCTCCGCGCCGGGGAGGGCGGCGGCCGTGGCGCGGCCGCCGGAGGCGTGCACCATCTTGTCCGCGAGGCCGTGGACGACCAGCGTCGGCACGCGCACGCTGCGCAGCCGCGGCGCCCGGTTGGGCTGGGTGAGGACGGCGACCATCTGGCGCATCACGCCCGCGGCGCTGACGCCGCGGTCGAAGGTCTCCTCGGCCCGGGAGCGGACCTTCTCCTCGGGCTGGGGGTAGTCCGGGGAGCCGATCAGCCTCCAGAACGCGGTGCTGGAGGCGACGTACGCCGCCTTGCCGGGCTTGCGTCCGGCGAGGAGCCCGGGCAGCAGGCTGGGGTGCTGCCAGCCGACGGTCCGCTTGCCGGTCGTCGACATGATGCTGGTCAGCGAGCGCACCCGCTGCGGCTGGGCGATCGCCATCGTCTGCACGATCATCCCGCCCATCGACACGCCCGCGACGTGGGCGGACTCGAGCCCGAGGTGGTCCATCAGCCCGAACGCGTCGTCGGCGAGGTCGGACATCGTGTACGGCGCACGCACCCGGGTGCCGGCGAAGGCCCGGACCAGCGTCGAGCGGGTGACCCGGCCCTCGAGCACGGTCGACCGGCCGGTGTCGCGGTTGTCGTAGCGGACGACGTAGAAGCCCGCGCGGGCCAGGGCCGTGCAGAGCTCGGGGTCCCACCAGGTCATCGGCCCGCCGAGGCCCATGACGAGCAGGAGCGGGTCGTCGTCGGGGTCGCCGAAGGTCTGGTAGCACAGCTCGACGCCGCGCCCCACCGGGGCGAACAGCTCCTCGGAGACCGTCACGTCAGCGCGGGAGGGCATGCTCCCAGTCAACCAGTTGAAGACGAAAGGGACACGACACCCCCGATTCGGCGGCGCCGGGTGCGGGTACGGACGTAACGTGGCTCACATGTCGACGTCGGCGCTCGCGGAGTTCCTGCTCCCGGACGGGTTCGCGGCGCCCCGCGCCGCAGCGGTGCTCCGCGAGGGCAGCGCGGCGACCGAGCTCGGCCGCTACGCCTGGCGCGCCGCCGCAGCTCGGCGGGCCCGCCGGTCCACGCCGTACGCCGGCAGCAGCGTCCGTCACGGTGAGCCGGTCGTGCTCGTGCCCGGCTTCCTGGCCGGCGACGGCACCCTGGCGCTGATGTCGCGGACCCTGCGGGCGCAGGGCTTCCGGACCTACCGGTCCCACATCCATGCCAACATCGGCTGCACGCTCAACGCCGCCGCCCAGCTGGAGGCCCGGCTGGAGTCGGTCGCGATGCGGCGCGGCAGCCGGGTGCAGGTCGTCGGGCACTCGCTCGGCGGCATGCTCGCCCGCGGCATCGCGGTGCGCCGCCCCGACCTGGTGTCCGGGATCGTGACGATGGGCTCCCCGATGCTGGCTCCCGGCGCGCACCACCGGTCGCTGTCGGCCAGCGTCGAGCTGCTCACCCGCCTCAGCGCCGCCGGGCTGCCCGGCCTGATGTCGGCGGACTGCGTGCGCGGCGCGTGCGCACGGCAGAGCTTCACCGAGAGCCGCCAGCCGCTGCCGGTCGGCACCGGCTTCACCGCGATCTACTCCCAGCGTGACGGCATCGTCGACTGGCGCGCGTGCGTGGACCCGGAGGCCGAGGCGGTCGAGGTGACCGCGTCGCACCTGGGCATGGCCTTCGACCCGCGCGTGATCGACCTCGTGATCGGGGCGCTGACGCGCGCCGCCGAGGTCTCAGCTGTCGAAGTCGATCGCGGCAAAAGCGCGTAGCTTCTGGAGCTGGTGCTCGGAGGTGATCGAGCGGATGGTGCCGCTGCGCGACCGCATCACCAGCGAGTGCGTGGTCGCCCCGCCGGCCCGGTAGCGCACGCCCCGCAGGAGCTCGCCGTCGGTGATGCCGGTGGCGACGAAGAAGCAGTCGTCGCCGGTCACGAGGTCGTCGGTGGACAGCACGTGGTCCTGGTCCAGGTCGTGACCCGCGTCGAGCGCCCGCTGGCGCTCCTCGTCGTCCTGCGGCCACAGCCGGCCCTGGATCACGCCGCCCAGGGACTTCATCGCGCAGGCCGCGATGATGCCCTCCGGCGTGCCGCCGATGCCCAGGAGCAGGTCGATGCCGGTCTCGGGTCGGGCCGCCATGATCGCGCCGGCGACGTCGCCGTCGCTGATGAACTTGATCATCGCGCCGGTCGCGCGGATCTCGTCGACGAGCTGGGCGTGGCGGGGCCGGTCGAGCAGGCAGACGGTGACGTCGGCGGCGTTCTTGCCCTTGGCCTTGGCGACCTGGGCGATGTTCTCGGAGACGGGGTAGCGGATGTCGACCACGTCGGCGGCCTCCGGGCCGGTGACCAGCTTCTCCATGTAGAAGACGGCGGACGGGTCGTACATCGAGCCGCGCGGCGCGACGGCCATCACCGACACCGCGTTGGTCATGCCCTTGGCGGTCAGGGTCGTCCCGTCGATCGGGTCGACCGCGACGTCGCACTCCGGGCCGGTGCCGTCCCCGACCCGCTCGCCGTTGTAGAGCATCGGGGCGTTGTCCTTCTCGCCCTCGCCGATGACCACGGTGCCGTTCATGCCGATGGTGGAGATCATCACGCGCATCGCGTTGACCGCGACGCCGTCCGCACCGTTCTTGTCGCCGCGGCCGACCCAGCGGCCGGCGGCCATGGCGGCGGCCTCGGTGACCCGGACCAGCTCCAGGGCCAGGTTGCGGTCGGGCGACTGGGGGGCGACGGACAGCGCGTCGGAGTCGGGCATGCCCTCACCCTAGCGACCCTCAGGTCCGGTAGATCGCGACCTCGTTGGCCTTGACCGCGAAGACCACGGGGGTGCCGGGGGCGAGGTCGAGCTCGGCCGCGGACTGCACGGTGACGTCCGCGGCGAGGTGGCCGGACCGGACCCTCACCTGGTCGCCACGCGGCTCGAGGTCGGTCACCGTGACCGGCAGGCTGTTGCGGGGACTGCCGCCGGGCGCGTCGCGGAAGACCGAGACCGCGCTCGGGCGGAAGACCGCGACGGCCGGGTCCCCGTCGGTCGGAGCCGGGTCGGTCGCGATGCCGCGGATGCCGCCGACCGCGCCGTCGCGCCAGGGGCCGGAGACCATGTTGAGC
>JAEZKN010000363.1 GCA_023415395.1 Actinomycetes bacterium | reverse complement strand
ATGAAACTCACGCGCCCGCGAGGTCAGCAACCCCATGACCACCACCGCCACCGTCACGATCTCGCTGGACGGGTACGTCGCCGGGCCGGACCAGTCCCTCGGCGACCCGCTGGGCCGGGGTGGTGAGGCGCTGCACCGCTGGATGTTCGCCGACCCGATGCACCCCGTCGACCAGAGGTGGCGCGACCGGATCCTGCGCCCCGGCGTGGCCTACGTCATGGGCCGCAACATGTTCGGCCCGGTGCGTGGTCCGTGGGAGAGCTGGGACGGCGCGGACCCGGGCGAGTGGCGCGGCTGGTGGGGCGAGGACCCGCCGTACCGCGCGCCGGTCTTCGTGCTCACCCACCACGAGCGGGCGCCGCTGGAGATGGCCGGCGGCACGACCTTCCACTTCGTCACCACCGGCTTCGCCGACGCGCTCCGGCGGGCGCGCGAGGCGGCGGGCGGCGAGGTGGACGTCGCGGGCGGCGCCTCGACCATCCGCCAGGCGATCGCCGCGGGCGCGCTCGACGAGCTCACGCTCACCATCAGCCCGGTGCTGCTCGGGGCCGGGGAGCGGCTCTTCGACGGCACGATCGACCCGCGGCTCGAGCAGGTCGAGGGCGAGACCTCCGCGCTGGCGACCCACGTGCGGTACCGCGTCCGCTGACCAGCGACCGACCAGCGACCGAGCGGCGATCGGCCGGCCCCTGTTTACCGGGCCGGGGGTGCTGGGAAGGAGACCCTCGACCAAGCCGACGTCGACTCGGGGGCCGACGATGACCGAGATCGTTCCGCAGGAGATCCGCGCTGCCGCGGGCCAGATGGAGACCGCGGTGACCGCGGTCGACGCCAACATCCCGACCGGGGTCGGGGACGTGCGGTCCGCGATGCCCAGCAGCGCCAGCGCGGGTGCCGCCGACGCGCTGGCCGAGACGTGGCGCACGGCGTACACCACGTGGGTGAGCGACGCCCGCAGCCACGTCACCGCGCTGCGACGGCACGCCGACGACTGGGTGGAGACCGACCTGGCCCAGGCCGCGCGCATGGAGCGGCTCGCCCGGGGAGGCATGTGATGGTCACCGTCAGCCAGGTCAAGGAGTGGAACGCCGACCAGCTCGGCCGGATCGCCGACGAGCTGCACACCCGGCGCGGTGCGCTGACCGACCTCGCCGACGAGGTCACCGCCGGCCGCCCGCCGGCGTCGTGGGTCGGCGGTGCGTCGGTCTACGCCGAGCAGGACCACGACCGGCTCGCCGACCGGCTGACCGACCAGGTCGCCGAGCTGAACCTGGTCATCTCCGCCCTCGACACCGCCAGCAGCGCGGTACGCAGCGCCCGCACCATGCTCGACGATGCCCTCGCCCGGGCCTCGAGCAACGGCTGCACGGTCTCCGACGACGGCCGGGTCGAGAGCACCCGCACCTACGACGACGAGGACGAGCTCGCCGACGCCCAGCGCGTCGTGGACGAGATCGCCCAGGCGGTCTCCGACGCCCTGGCCACGGCGGTCGCCGCCGACACCGACCTGGCCGCGGCCCTGCGCTCGGCCAGCAGCACCGACGTCGACGCACGCGGCGACCTGGGCGACCAGACGCTGCCCGACGCGCTGCGCGGGCTGAGCACCGACGAGCAGGTCGACTACCTGCTCGACCACCCGGACCTGGCCGACGTGATGCTGCCGAGCCTGCCCGGCCCCCTGAAGGACGAGCTGGGCCAGGGCCTCTCGGACCTGGTGGACAGCACGGTCAACGACGAGGACGGCCTGGACCCCGAGGCCGCCGAGCGCCTCTCCACCCTGCTGGACGCCTACGGCGGCGACCCGGACGTCGCCTCGGCGATGTACGAGGACCTCGGCGCCGACGGCACCGTGGCCTCCCTGGCCTCGCTCGACAGCACCATCTTCGTCACCGGGGGCGACGACCGGCTCACCGACCTCGCCGGCGACCTGCGCCGCACGCTGGGCACGGCCTCGCAGGACCCGCAGTTCGACAGCCGCCGGTTCGGCGAGGACCTCACCCGCTACGCGACCTGGTCTCTCGACGACGACCAGCGCGATGCCTACGAGGACCGCTACCCCCACGTCTCCGGGGCCAACGGCGCCTCGATCCTGACCTACCTGATGGGCAGCCGAGGTCTCGACGGCGACCTGGTCGAGGGGGTCGCCGTCGGGCTCCACGACTTCGAGCAGCTGCGCGGGCAGGACATGGCCCGGTCCTGGTACGGCTGGACCGGCCACAGCCCGCTGACCGCCGACGGCGAGTACGACGGGTGGCACGACGACCCGATGGCCGCGGCCCTGAAGAACCTCGGCGGCCACCCCGACAACGCCTACAGCTTCCTCACCGACGACCCCGACCGCCAGGGCTACCTCTTCCAGGAGCGCGACTGGGAGGCGGACGGCTTCGAGGGCGTCACCAGCCTGATGGAGGGTCTCGGCACCGACGCCGACCTGCGCGCCGACCATCCTGCGGAGCAGTCCGACCTCGTGTCGCGCTTCCTCCACGGGATGGCCGAGAACGAGTCGTTCAGCGTCGAGAACGCCGAGGCGGGCTCCCCGCACCTGGCCGAGCTGCTCAAGCACTACATGCCGTCGGTCGACAACGCGCTGCTCTACCCCAGCTCCTCCGACAACCCGGGCATCCACGACTTCGAGGCCGGCGGCCTGGGCGACCTCGCCGACCAGCCGCGGATCCTCACCGGCGACCTGGACGAGCTCATGCAGGTCGCGGTCAGCACCGAGGACGGTGCCACCAGCGTCGCCGAGGGCATCGGCGGCTACCAGCAGACGCAGATCAACGCACTGGCCCAGCAGCTCGTCGAGAAGCCGGGCGACGACGACCTGGAGACCCGGCTGCGCGGGGTGCTGGAGAACAGCGCGGCGCTGCGCGGCTTCGCCGAGGTCTCCGTCGGCGAGGTCGAGATCGCCGACGCCGAGGACAAGGACGCCCGCATCCAGGCCTTCTCCGACCTCGTCGGGGAGGCTGCGGGGCTGGTGCCGCTGCCGGGCTCCGGGCTGGCGGGCGAGGCGCTGAGCGCCGTGTGGGACCAGGGGGTCGACCTCGGCACGGGCGCGCTCACCGACGCCTACGGGTCCAACGCCGAGGCGGTGACCGCGACCGCCGAGGGCCGCGCCGAGGTCGGGTCGACCCACGTCAAGATCGACGCCTTCCTGGCGCTCGCCGAGGCCGGCGTGATCCCGGAGTCGGAGATCGACGACCGCTGGTTCGACGACGGCGGCCGCCTGATCTCGCGCTCCGACATCGCACCGGACGACCTCGGCTCCTACGGGTCCTCCGCCATCGGCAGCATGGGCAGCATCGCCACCGACCACGACATCAGCGAGGCCTACAAGGACGCCTTCTCCAAGTACTACGGCGAGTGAGCACCGAGCGCGATCAGCTGAGCTCGCGCTTGAGGATCTTGCCCGTCGAGGTCATCGGCAGCGACTCGACGAACTCGACGATGCGCGGGTACTTGTAGGCCGCCATCTGCTCCTTGCCCCAGGCGACGAGCTCGTCCTCGGTGATGCTCGCGCCGGGGGTGCGGATGACGACCGCCTTGATCTCCTCGCCGTGGCTCTCGTGCGGCACCCCGATGACCGCGGCCAGCGAGACCGCCTCGTGGGTCATCAGGACCTCCTCGATCTCCCGCGGGTACACGTTGTAGCCGCCGCGGATGATCATGTCCTTGGACCGGTCGACGATGTAGTACCAGCCGTCCTCGTCGCGCCGGGCCAGGTCGCCGGAGCGGAACCAGCCGTCGCGGATCGCCGCGGCGGTCGCGTCGGGCCGGCCGTGGTAGCCCTTCATGATGTTGTGGCCCTTGATGGCGATCTCCCCGACCTCGCCGTCGACGTCGTTCCACTCCGGGTCGATCAGCTTCATCTCCACCCCGGGGATCGGGGTGCCGATCGACCCCACGCGCACCGGCTCGCCGAACCGCGAGAACGACGCCACCGGCGAGGTCTCGCTCAGGCCGTAGCCCTCCAGGATCGTGACGCCAAACTTCTTCTCGAACTCCTTGTGGACCTCCACCGGGAGCGCGGACCCGCCGGCCACCGCGACCCGCAGGTTCTCGGCCAGCGTGGCGACGTCGGTGTCGGGGTCGTCGGCCAGGGCGCCGAGCAGGCCCCAGTACATCGTCGGGACACCGGCGAAGAAGGTGATCCGCTCCTCCAGCATCAGCCGCAACGCCTCGTGGGCCTCGAACCGAGGCTGCATGACGACCGTGCCGCCGTAGGCGAAGGCGCCGTTCTGGCAGACGGTCTGGCCGAAGGAGTGGAAGAGGGGCAGCACGCACAGGTAGGTGTCCGGGCGCTCGGGGTCCGCGCCGAAGAGCGCCTCCCCGGAGAGCGCGTTGTCGCGCATGTTGCGGTGGCGCAGCTCGGCACCCTTGGGCTGCCCGGTGGTGCCGGAGGTGTAGAGGATGACCGCGGTGTCGTCCTCGTCGGTGGCCACGGTCTCGAACGTGCCGGGCTGACCCGCCATCGCCTGAGCCATGGTCTCGACCCCCTCGATCGGCGAGGCGTCGCCGAGCCCGGGGGTGATCACGAAGAAGTGCTCGCAGCCCTCGGTCTCCGAGAAGCCGGCGTGCCCCTCCTCGCCCATCGGGAGCTCCGGGGTGCCCTGGAAGCAGAAGTAGGCCTTCGCGTCGGAGTCGCGCAGGTGGTAGGCGACCTCGCGGCCCTTGAGCAGCACGTTGAGCGGCACCACCGTCGCCCCGGCCTTGAGGATGCCGAAGTAGACGACCGTGAAGTACGGCAGGTTCGGACAGGTCAGCGCGACCTTGTCCCCGGGCCGGATCCCCCGCGCGACCAGCAGGTTGGCCACCATGCTGGCGAACGAGTCGACCTCGGCGTACGAGAGCCGGGTGCGCTCCCCGTCCGGACGGGCGAGCACGACCGCCGTGCGGTCCGGGTAGCGGCGCGCGCTGTCCTCGAGGAGCGCGGCGAGGTTGTACGTCGTCATTCCTGCAACCTACCCGCGGCGCGACGCAGGTCACTGCGGACGGCCCAGAGCGCCGGTCGCCGCAGCGGACGCGCGATCTGGAAGGTCGCGGTGACGTCGCACCCCGTCGGGGTCGCGGCGAAGTCGAGGACGAGCGTGGCGGTGATCCCGCGCCAGGTGCCGCGCTCGGCCCACCGGTGGGGCCGGTCCAGCACGGTGGTCTCCATCCGCGGGCGCAGCCCGGGCCGGGTCACGTCGGTCCAGGTCTGCCCGACGCGTGGCTCGCCGTCGACGTCCTCGACGCGGGCCAGGCTGGACTGCCACTCGGGGCGGCGCACCGGGTCCGCGAGGTAGTCGAAGGCCACCTCGCACGACACCGGGAACGCGACGGTCACCATGCCTGGCCGGTGAGCCTCTCGTAGGCCTCGATGTAGCGGGCGCGGGTGCGCTCGACGACATCCGGGGGCAGCGGCGGCGGGGCCTCGCCCGAGGCCCGGTCCCAGCCGGACTCGGGAGAGAGCGCCCAGTTGCGGACGATCTGCTTGTCGTAGGACGGCTGCGTGCGACCGGGCTGCCACTCCGCGGCCGGCCAGAAGCGGGAGGAGTCGGGGGTCAGGACCTCGTCGGCCAGCACGGTCGTGCCGTCGGGGCGAGCGCCCATCTCGATCTTGGTGTCGGCCAGGATGATGCCGCGCTCCCTCGCGATCGACTCGGCCCGGCCGTAGACGGCGAGCGTGATCTCCCGCAGCTGCGCCGCGCGCTCGGCGCCGACGGTGGCGACGACCGCGTCGTACGACACGTTCTCGTCGTGCTCGCCGAGCTCGGCCTTGGTGGCCGGCGTGAAGATCGGCTCGGGCAGGCGACTGCCGTCCTCGAGGCCGGCCGGCAGCGCGATGCCGCAGACCTCGCCGCTCGCGCGGTAGTCCAGCAGGCCCGAGCCGGTCAGGTAGCCGCGAGCGACGCACTCGACGGGGTACATCGCGAGCTTCTCGCAACGCACCGCGCGGCCCGCGACCGCGGCGGGGACGTCGGTCGAGACGACGTGGTTGGGCACGAGGTCGGCGAGCTGGTCGAACCACCACAGCGACATCCGGGTCAGGATCGCGCCCTTGTCGGGGATGGTCGTGTCGAGCACGAAGTCGAAGATCGAGATCCGGTCGCTGGCGACCATGAGCAGGTCGCCGCCCGGCAGCTCGTAGAGGTCTCGGACCTTGCCCGAGTGCAGGTGGGTGGCCCCCTCGATGGCGGGCGCGGTCGGGATGTTCACATCGGCCACGGCTCCACTCTAGAAGCAACCCTTCGCATCCTTTGTCGACTGGGCTACTTTGGTTTCATGCGGCGGCCCCTGCAGCCCGACTTCCTCGTCATCGGCGCTCCGAAGGCGGGCACCACGGCCCTGCACGCCGCGCTCGCCCAGCACCCGGAGGTGTTCGTCACCTCACCGAAGGAGCCGAAGTTCTGGCTGTGCGACGGAGCGCCCCCTCCGGCCTGGCGCGGTCCCGGCGACTCGCACTCGCAGCAGGAGTGGATCTGGCGGCCCGACGAGTACGCCGCCCTCTTCGCCGAGGCGCCTCCGGGCTCGACGCGGGGGGAGAGCACCCCCTTCTACCTCTGGAGCCGCAGCGCCCACCGCCGGATCGCCGACGCCCTGCCGGAGGTCCGCCTGATCGCGGTGGTGCGGGACCCGATCGACCGCGCCTACTCCAACTGGATGCACCTGTGGTCGGACGGCCTGGAGCCGGACGCGGACTTCGAGCGCGCCTTCCACCGGCAAGACGAGCGCGCCCGCTCGGGCTGGGCACCGTTCTGGCGCTACCGCGAGCTCGGCCTCTACGGCGAGCAGCTGCACCACCTGCGGTCCTGCGTCGACCCCGAGCGGATCCTCGTGCTGCGCTACCGCGACATCGTCGACGACCCGCGCAGCGCGGTCGACCGCGCCTGCCGCTTCCTCGGCATCGCGACCGGGATGGTCGCCACGATCCCGCGGGACAACGCGCGCAGCTTCGTCGAGCCGGGCTGGCGGCCCCGCGTGCTCGGACCGGCCGTGCGGGCCGGGGCGTGGGCAGGGCAGTTCGTGCC
>JAEZKN010000310.1 GCA_023415395.1 Actinomycetes bacterium | reverse complement strand
CGGAGCCGAGCACGATGCCGTGGCTGATGCAGTTCTCGAACGCCGGCTTGTCGAAGATCGCGGTCGCCAGGATGTGCAGGGTGTAGAACCAGCCGCGGGTCTGGCCGATGTACTCGACGATGAAGTCCGCCGGGAAGTGGTGCGTGAACCAGTCGGCGTTCTCGAACGGCACGTGCACCTGGGCGAACGACATCGAGCCCGAGTCGAACCACACGTCGAGGACGTCGGGGACGCGGCGCATCATCGACCGGCCGGTCGGGTCGTCGGGGTTGGGGCGCACGAGGTCGTCGACGTACGGACGGTGCAGGTCGGGCTCGCCGTCCCTGTTCCTCGGCAGCGTGCCGAAGTCGCGCTCGATCTCCTCGAACGATCCGTAGACGTCGATGCGGGGGTACGTCGGGTCGTCGCTCTTCCACACCGGCACCGGGCTGCCCCAGAACCGGTTGCGGGTGATCGACCAGTCGCGGGCGTTCTCGAGCCACTTGCCGAACTGGCCGTCCTGGATGTGGTCGGGCACCCAGTTGATCTGCTGGTTGAGCTCGAGCATCCGCTGCTTGAACGCGGTGACCTCGACGAACCAGGACGAGACGCCCTTGTAGATCAGGGGCTCGCGGCAGCGCCAGCAGTGCGGGTAGCTGTGGTCGTAGGTCTCCCGGCGCAGCAGGACGGTGCCGGGGGTGACGCTCCCGCCGTTGGACTTGAGGTCGTCGATGATCTGGTGGTTGGCGTCGAAGACCTGGAGACCCTCGTAGTCGGTGACCGGGAAGGTGAACCGTCCGTCCTTGCCGACCGGCATCACGGCCTCGATGCCCTCGCGGTCGGTGACGACCTTGTCGTCCTCACCGAATGCGCCGGCGGTGTGCACCAGCCCGGTGCCGTCCGTGGTGGTGACGAACTCGGCGGGCACGAGGCGGAAGGCACGGTCGTGCCCGGCGTAGTAGGAGAACGGCGGGGCGTACTCCAGGCCGAGGAGGTCGGTGCCCTTGCCGCGCCAGGTGACCTCGGGGTCGTCGCCCAGCTCACGGGCGTACGACGCCAGGCGGGCCTCGGCGAGCACGTAGCGCACCCCGTCGGCCTCGACCGCGACGTAGTCGATCTCGGAGCCGACCATGACCGCGAGGTTGCTCGGCAGCGTCCACGGGGTCGTCGTCCACACGAGCAGCTTCGCGCCGCGAAACGCACCGTCGGTCGTCACGTCGTACCCGACGGTGACCGCGGGGTCCTGGCGGTTCTGGTAGACGTCGTCGTCCATGCGCAGCTCGTGGTTCGACAGCGGCGTCTCGTCGTTCCAGCAGTAGGGCAGGACGCGGAAGCCCTCGTAGACCAGGCCCTTGTCGAACAGCTGCTTGAAGGCCCAGATCACCGACTCCATGTACTCGGGGTTCATGGTCCGGTAGTCGTTGTCGAAGTCGACCCAGCGCGCCTGGCGGGTGACGTACTCGCGCCACTCGCCGGTGTACTTCATCACCGAGGCCCGGCAGGCCTCGTTGAACTTCTCGATGCCGAGCTCGAGGATCTCGTCGGTCGTCTTGATGCCGTTGAGGCGCATCGCCTCCAGCTCGGCCGGCAGACCGTGGGTGTCCCAGCCGAAGCGGCGCTCCACGCGCTTGCCGCGCATGGTCTGGTAGCGCGGGATGAGGTCCTTGACGTAGCCGGTGAGCAGGTGGCCGTAGTGCGGCAGGCCGTTGGCGAACGGCGGGCCGTCGTAGAAGACGAACTCGTTGGCGCCGTTCTCGCCCGCGTCGCGCTGGTCGACGCTGGCCTGGAAGGTCCCGTCCTCCTCCCAGAACGCGAGGATGCGCTCCTCGATCTCCGGGAAGCGGGGGCTCGAGGGCACGCTGCCGGAGTCGTTCTTCGGGTAGGTCATCGGTGGTCTCCTGTGGCTCGTCGTCACGTGAGGACGACGTGTGCCGCGGTACCACCTCACTTGCCGCCCCGGGGAGCGACCGCTCGTTCACGGCTGTGACGGGCCTACCCGTCCGGTTCTACTGACCCCCGATCGCTCGGGGGCTTTCTTCCGGAGGCTCGCCGCTGATGACGGCTCGAACGCCTGTGCGGCAAGGGTACGGCGGAGTGTGGTGGGGGTGCCAATCGGATTGCTCCGCTGGGATAGTCCCTCACGAAGTGGCTGGTCCGTACGGCGTGTCGGCGACCATTTCGTGAGGGACTATCCCGCCGGTGAGGATCGAACGACGCAGCGGCGATCAGGCGGAGTCGCGGTAGCGCAGCAGCCGACGACGCTGGTCGGCGGTGAGCCGGCGGCGGTCGTCGACCGCGTGGGTCAAAGTCCACCAGGGCGGCGGGTCGAGGGTCCACCGGCGGGTGTCGGGCGGCTCGTACCGAGCCCGGTGGTACGCCTCGTCGAGCCGGGACACGAAGGCACCGAGGCCGGCACGGTCGGCGCCCACCATCGTGACGTGCTCCAGCCCGACCGCGCGGAACGCGGCCTCCCGCTGCAGGTCCGTCGCACGCCGGCGACCGGCCAGGTGCAGGGCACCGTCGTACTCACCCACGACCCCGGCGACGGGGTCGACCAGGTCGGGGGTGCCGAGGTGACGCCCGGCGTGGTCGAACAACGGGCGGTTGCACAGCGGTCGGGGGTGGCCGGCCATCACGGTCCAGACCTTGCGCATCTCGACCTCGGCCGGCGACCAGCTGTTCTCGTCCGCGAGCGGGATCGCCTCCCGGCACCGCGGGATGCCCGTCCACGCGGGGTGGGCGAGCGCGTACGCCGTCAGCTCCTCGATCGACACCAGGTCCGAGTACGCCGCCATGTCCAGCACGGTCACGGCGTGCCAGAGGGTCGGCGCGTAGCGCATCGCGAAGCACACCGACCGCACCGCGGTCGTCACGCGGAGTCCGTCGACCACCGTCAGGTCGTCCGGCTCGAGCTTCTCCTCGCAGATCTCGATCCCGCGCTGGGCCCGGATGTGGATGCCCCCGGTCGCGAGCACGACCGGCTGGTGGGCGCCGCCCGCGAGGGCGCCCGTGAACCAGCGGCCGCGCATCCAGCCGAGCGCCGCCCAGCCGGTCACCCCGCCGTACGACGGCAGCACGGCGGCCGCCTCGACCACCCGCTGCTCGACCGAGTCCTCGTCGGTCCAGGCCGGCACGTAGAGCCCGTGCGAGCTCGCCCGCCACCGGCGGCCGCGAGCCTGGGCCCGGGTGGGCCCGTCCCGGCCCCGCGGGTCCACCGGGACCGGGGCGATCACCCCGGGGCGGTCCGGGTGGAAGTCCGTCGGTGTGAACACGCCCGTCATCGTGCGCCGATCCGACGCGGCGTGCGTCCGTCATCCACAGCGCCGGGATAGTCCCTCACGAAGTGGCTGGCCCGTACGGCGTGTCGGCAACCATTTCGTGAGGGACTATCCCGCCGGATCGGATCGAGCAGAACACCGTTGCCCCGTCCGGGGCCGATCTGGTCGGGTGTGGTGCATGAGCGAGCAGATGAACCGCGGCGAGGTGCAGGTCCTGCGCGACTACCTCGGCCACTTCCGGCGGACCTTCGCGCGGCAGTGCGAGGGCCTGGACGCCGAGCAGCTGGCCCGCCGGGCCGTGCCCCCGTCGTCGATGTCGCTGCTCGGGCTGCTGCGGCACCTGGCCGGGGTCGAGCACTCCTGGTGGCGCCGGGTCATGGACCGCCGCCTGGACCTGCCCAGGATGTGGGGCAAGGACGAGCACCCCGACGCCGACTTCGACGGGGCGGTCGCCGACGACGCCGTCGTGGCCGAGGCGTGGGAGGCCTGGCGCCGGGAGGTCGCGTACGCCGAGCTGTGGGAGGCCGACCACGCGATGGACCACCTCGGGCAGCACGACGACGGCGAGGTCGAGATGCGCGAGGTGGTCGTGCACCTCATCGAGGAGTACGCCCGCCACTGCGGCCACGCCGACCTCCTGCGCGAGTGCATCGACGGGAGGACCGGGCTGTGAGCGAGCTGGCGACCCTGCGCCGGTGGCTGGACGACCTCCGGGCGGGCGTCGAGCGCAAGACGGCCGACCTCGACGCCGAGCAGCTGGCGCGACGCTCGGTGCCGCCGAGCACGCTCAGCCCGCTCGGGCTGGTCCGGCACCTCGCCCAGATGGAGCACCACTGGTTCCGGCGGGTCCTCGGTCAGCACCCCGAGGAGACCCAGCTCTTCGTGGTCGGCGGCGACTGGGACAGCCAGTTCGACGGCGCCGTCGCGGACCCGGCGGTGGTCGAGGAGGCGTTCGCGACCTGGCGCGCGACGATCGCCCAGGCGGACGCGTTCCTCGACGGCCTCCCCGACGAGGCGCTCGGGGTCGAGATCGGCCCCGGCGACCGGATCGCGACCATCCGCGACGTGCTCCAGCAGGTCCTCAAGGAGTACGCGCGGCACCTGGGCCACCTCGACCTGCTCCGGGAGAGCATCGACGGGCGGACGGGCGAGTAGACCGCCGTACGCCCCGACTAGGCTGACGTCCCGTGACTGACCAGACAGCATGGGGATTCGGGCTCGCGACCATCGACGGCAACGGGACCGTCCTCGACGTGTGGTTCCCCGAGCCCCGGCTCGGCGCGAAGCCGGCCGACGCGGTGCCGCCCTCCGAGCTCAGTGCGCTCCAGGGCACCGACACCGACCGCGGCGTCACCCGGGACCTGCTGCTCGTCGAGGTCGCCGACCTCCAGGCCGCCCCCGCGACCACCGAGGACGTCTGGCTCCGGCTGCACCTGCTCTCCTCGCGCCTGGCCACGCCGCACTCCGTCAACCTCGACGGCATCTTCGGGCTGCTCACCAACGTGGTGTGGACCAGCGCCGGCCCCTGCGCCGTCGAGGGCTTCGAGACCGTGCGGGCCCGCCTCCGGGCCAACGGCCGCCACGTCACGGTCTTCGGCGTGGACAAGTTCCCGCGGATGATCGACTACGTCCTGCCCACCGGTGTGCGGATCGCCGACGGCGACCGGGTCCGCCTCGGCGCCCACCTCGCCGAGGGCACCACCGTCATGCACGAGGGATTCGTCAACTACAACGCCGGCACGCTCGGCGCCTCGATGGTCGAGGGCCGGATCTCGGCCGGCGTCGTGGTCGGCGACGGCTCGGACGTCGGCGGCGGCGCGTCGATCATGGGCACGCTGTCCGGTGGCGGCAAGGAGGTCATCTCCATCGGCCGCCGCTGCCTGCTCGGGGCGAACGCCGGCATCGGGATCTCCCTGGGTGACGACTGCGTGGTCGAGGCCGGCTGCTACGTCACCGCCGGCACCAAGGTCACCGTCATCGCCCCCGACGCCGAGCCGACGGTCGTCAAGGCCGCGGAGCTCTCCGGCGCCGACAACGTGCTCTTCCGCCGCAACTCGGTGACCGGCGCGGTCGAGGCCGTCCCGTGGCAGAGCGACGGCGTCGCGCTGAACTCGATTTTGCACGCCAACTGACAATGGCTGCATGAAGCTCCGCACCGGCGTCGCCGTGGTGGCGCTCGCCGGTGTCGGCGTCGCCGCCGCGGTCGGCTACGGCGTCTCGAACCTGCTCGAGGACGTCGCCCCGTTCCTCAGCCCCGACCAGTGCACCGCCACCGTCGGCGGCCGCACCGTCGAGCTCGACGTGGAGCAGGCCGAGAA
>JAEZKN010000182.1 GCA_023415395.1 Actinomycetes bacterium | reverse complement strand
GGGGACAGCCGCCGATGCCGCCGCCCCCGGCCGGGCCGGGCGGCGCCGGTGCCTACAGCGTCGGCACCGCGTGGAAGTACGGCTGGGACAAGACCATCTCGAACTTCGGCCAGGTCATCCTCGCGGTGCTCGCGCTGTTCGCGGTCCAGGTCGCCTTGAACCTCATCAGCTACGCGGTGGACGACGACAACTTCATCGTGCGCGGGCTTTTCGGCCTGGCATCGTGGGTGTTGTCGCTGATCATCGGCGCCGGGATCGTCCGCTACGCGCTCGACGTCGTCGAGGGCAGGCAGCTGCGAGCCGCGACGATCTTCACGCCGGAGAAGCTCGGCGACGTCGTCGTGGTCTCGGTGCTGACCGGCATCGCGACGTTCATCGGCCTGCTGCTGTGCGTGATCCCCGGCCTGCTGGTGGCCTACTTCACCTCGTTCGCGCTGTACTTCTTGATGGACAAGCCCGAGCTCGGCGCGATCGACGCGATCAAGGCGAGCTTCCACTTCACCAAGGACAACGCCGGCAACGTGATCTTGTGGTTCCTGATCAGCCTGGCGACGGCGTTCGTCGGCGCACTGCTGTGCGGCGTCGGCCTGCTGCTGGCGATCCCGGTGGTGCTGATCGGCACGGCCTACACCTACAAGACCGTCAACAACGAGCCGGTGGCGGCCTGAGGGTCACGAGTTCGAGAACACCGCTGGATCGTTCGGGTCGTCCGGCCCGCGGCCGCTCCACGTCCAGGCGTACGCCGGGTCCTCGACGGCAAGCCCTGCCTCCCCGAGGTCGAGCGGCGCGAACGTGTCGACCATGACCGCGGACTCCTCGAAGTACTCCACGCCCAGCGAGGCCTCGATCGCCGCGGGCTGCGGGCCGTGGGCGTAGCCGCCGGGGTGCAGCGAGATCGAGCCGATGTCGATGCCGGAGCCCTTGCGGGCCTCGTAGTCGCCGCCGACGTAGAACATCACCTCGTCGCTGTCGACGTTCGAGTGGTAGTACGGCACCGGGACCGCCAACGGGTGGTAGTCGACCTTGCGGGGCAGGAAGTTGCAGACCACGAAGTTGTGGCCCTCGAAGACCTGGTGCACCGGCGGCGGCTGGTGGATCTTGCCGGTGATCGGCATGTAGTCCTCGATGTTGAACGTGTAGGGGTAGAGGCAGCCGTCCCACCCGACGACGTCGAAGGGATGCGTCGCGTAGGTCATCCTCGTGCCGACGACGCCGGCGCTGGTGCGGTGCTTGACCAGCACCTCGACGTCCTCGCCCTCTTGGAGGAACGGCTGCTCGGGGCCGTGGAGGTCGCGCTCGCAGTACGGCGCGTGCTCGAGCAGCTGCCCGTAGCGGGAGAGGTACCGCTTCGGCGGCGCGACGTGGCTGTTGGCCTCGATCGCGTAGAGCCGGCTGGGCTCCGCGGGCACCCAGCGGTGGGTCGTGGCGCGCGGGACCACGACGTAGTCGCCGGTGCGGTAGGCCACCACGCCGAACACGGTCTCGACGACGCCGGCGCCGCGCTCGACGTACACGCACTCGTCGCCGATCGCGTTGCGGTAGTACGGCGAGGGGTCGGTGCCGGTGACGACGTAGCCGATCCGGACGTCGTTGTTGCCGAGCACCAGGCGCCGGTCGGTCACGGCGTCCGCGCCGGTCTCGAGGTCCTGCAGCCTGAGGTGCCGCGGCTTGAGCGGGTGGTTCGGCGTCCGGGTCTGGTCGGGCAGCTCCCACACCTCGCTGGCGACGATCGCCGAGGGGACGCCTCGGTGGTAGAGCAGGGAGGAGTCCGACGAGAAGCCCTCCTCGCCCATGAGCTCCTCGCGGTAGAGGTTGCCGTCGCCGTCGCGGAACTGGGTGTGCCGCTTGGGCGGCACCTCCCCGATCCTGCGGTAGTGGGCCATCCGCTCGCTCCGTCCGTCTTTCGAACGCCGTCGTCCGCTATGTGCGTCGTGGCTAGAGTAGCCCGCGTGTCAACGCAGACCCTGCCCCCCGCCTTCCGCGGGCTCGTCGACGACGCCGCGATCTTCCCGCCCGGCGACCAGCCGCTGCCCGAAGCGGCCGCCGCCCACCAGGCCCGCCGGTCCGAGCCCTACGCCGGCCTGGTCGGCACGTTCGTCGTCCGCGACACCGACCTCCCCGACCTCAAGGCCACCCCGCTGGCGCTGTCGGTGGTCGTGACCGGCGGCGCCGGGGCCATCGCCGGCCTCGCGTCGCTCTCCCGCAAGCTCCACATCGCCGTCGAGGGCGTCGAGATCGCCCTGCGTGACCTCGACGACCTCCCCGGCAACGCCCGCCGGGTGGTCGTCGCCGTCGAGGCGGCCCGGGCCGACGGCCAGCTCGACGAGCACGTCCCGGTGTACGTCGAGCTCCCCCACGTCGCCTCGACCGGCTCCTGGCTGGCGGCGGCCGACGAGGTCGCCGCGAGCGAGCTCCGGCTCAAGCTCCGCACCGGCGGCCTCGACGCCGCCGCCTTCCCGCCCGCGCACGCCCTCGCGCGGTGGATCGACGCCGCGCTCGACCGGGAGACGCCGTTCAAGTGCACGGCCGGACTGCACCGGGCGGTGCGGCACACCGGCGACGACGGCTTCGAGCACCACGGGTTCCTCAACGTCCTCGTCGCCACGCAGCAGGCCTTCGACGGCGCTCCGCTCGACGAGGTGGTCGCGACCCTCGAGGAGCGCTCCTTCGCGGCACTGGACGTCAGCGAGCTGGAGCGTGGCCGGCGCTGGTTCACGTCGTTCGGCTCCTGCTCGGTACGCGAGCCGCTCGACGACCTGATCGCCCTCGGACTGCTGGAGACGCCATGAGCACCCCACCGCCGACCTGGGTCCCCGGGGCCGCGGGCTCCCTCTTCGACGTGGACAACCTGCCCTACGGCGTCTTCTCCCGGGCCGGCGAGGAGCCACGGGTGGGCGTGCGGATCGGCGAGCACGTGCTCGACCTGGCACCGGTCGCCGCGGCCGAGATGCTCGACATGCACCACGTCTTCGAGGAGCGCTCGCTGAACGCGCTGATGGCGCAGGGACGGCAGGTCGGCTCCTCGGTGCGCCGCTGGGTGACCGGCCTGCTGAGCGACGAGACCGAGCGGGACCTGGTCGAGCCGCACCTCGTCCCGCTCGCCGACGTCGACCTCCACCTGCCGATCGAGGTCGCCGACTACGTCGACTTCTACGCCTCGATCGACCACGCGACGAACGTCGGCCGGATCTTCCGGCCCGACGGCGAGGCGCTCCTGCCGAACTGGCGCCACCTGCCCGTCGGCTACCACGGCCGCGCCGGCACCATCGTCCCCTCCGGCACCCCGGTGGTCCGGCCGACCGGGCAGAAGCCCGGCGGCGGCTTCGGCCCGTCCGCGCGCCTCGACATCGAGGCCGAGCTCGGCTTCGTCGTCGGGACCGGCTCGACGCTCGGGGCGCCGGTCCCCTACACCGCGTTCGCCGACCACGTCTTCGGTGTCGTCGGCCTCAACGACTGGTCGGCCCGCGACATCCAGGCCTGGGAGTACGTCCCGCTCGGGCCGTTCCTCGGCAAGTCCTTCGCCACCTCGATCTCCCACTGGGTCACCCCGCTCGAGGCGCTCGACGCGGCCTGGGTGGACCTGCCCGGACAGGACCCCGAGCCGCTCCCCTACCTCGGCCCGGGCGAGACGCAGGGCCTCGACATCGCCGTCGAGGTCGTGGTGAACGGCGACGTCGTCAGCCGACCGCCGTACTCCGCGATGTACTGGTCGCCGGCCCAGATGCTCGCCCACCTGACCGTGAACGGCGCCTCCCTGCGCACCGGCGACCTCTACGCCTCCGGCACCATCAGCGGCCCGACCGCTGACCAGCGGGGCTCGTTGCTGGAGATCGGCTGGGGTGACGAGTCCGCCTTCCTCGCCGACGGCGACGCCGTCACGCTGCGCTACACCGCCCCGTCGACCTCGGGCGGGCGACTGGCCCTCGGCGAGGTCGTGGGCCGCGTCGAGCCGACCCGGGGGTGACGGCGTCCCGGCGGGCTTATCGAGTTGTCCGTCCGGCCGGACACGCTGTTGGCTTGTCCACGTGACCGAGATCAGGGTGGGCGTGGCCACCGATGCCGAGCGCTTCGTGCGCACCGACACCGTCGTGTGGTTCCAGGAGGAGCTGGCGGCGCCGGCCGAGGAGCAGCTGCTCGGGCTGCCGGCGGACCAGCGCTTCGCGGCCGAGGTCGACGGACCGACCGACCCGTCGACCTACCCGGGCATCTACGGCGTCTACCCGCTCGAGCTCGCGCTCCCCGGGGGCGACCTCGTGCCGTGCGCCGGCCTGACCTGGGTCGGCGTGCACCCCGACCACCGCCGCCGCGGGGTGCTCTCGACGATGCTGCGCCACCACCTCGAGCAGGTCCGCGACACCCCGGGCACGCACGTGTCCGCGCTGCACGCCAGCGAGCCGGCGATCTACGGCCGGTACGGCTACGGGCTGGCCTCCCTGGAGCACCCGACCACCCTCGGCAGGGGGACGACGCTGACCGCACCCGGTCTCGACGACGCGGCCGCCGCGCTCACGACCCGGCTGGCGACCGCCACCGACGCCGACACCCCGCAGCGCATGCACGCGGTCCACCGCGCGCAGCCGGACGACGGCGCGGTCGTCGGGGCACCGTCCTACTACGCGCGCCTGTGCCAGTCCTTCCCGGAGTGGCTGCGCGACAAGGAGCCGTGGCGGGTCCTCTTCGCCCAGCGCGACGGCGAGGACGTCGGCTTCGCCATGTTCCGCCGCGAGGCCAGGTGGGAGTCCGCCCGCCCCAGCGGCACGCTGGAGGTCCTGCTGGTGGTCGGCGAGCCGGCGACCCGCCTCGCGCTGCTGCGCCGGCTCGTCGACTTCGACCTGGTGGCCCGCGTCAAGCTGCGCACCGGCAGCACCGAGGACCCGCTCCTCTCCTGGGCCGGCGGCCCGCGCTCGACGTCGGCGATCGAAACCTACGACAGCCTCTGGGTCCGACTGGTCGACCTGCCCGAGGCGCTCACGCAGCGCCGGTGGAGTGCCCCGTGCGACGTGGTCGTCGAGGTCACCGACACCTACGCACCGTGGAACGCCGGCACCTGGCGGATCGTCGCGGAGGCCGACGGTCGCGCGTCGGCCGAGCGCACCGACGCCGAGGCCGACCTGCGGCTGCCCGTCGCCGCCCTCGGCTCGGCGTACCTCGGGGGCGGCAACCTGGTCGCCCTCGCCCGCGCCGGACTCCTCACCGAGGCGCGCGCCGGGTCGGCCACCGAGCTCTGGCGCGCGCTGCGCGCGGACGTGGCTCCGGCCGCGTCGATGATGTTCTAGCGGCGGAGCTCGGCTCGCCAGGTCGGGTCGGGCCCGAGCGGGACGACGAGCTCCGGCATCGGCGCCGGCCCCGGTGGCGCCGGCCTGACCAGCGGGATCGGCACCGGCGGCTCGGCGGGTGCCACCTCGGGCATGGGCACGGGCGGAAGGAGCACGCCCGCGAGCACCACGGTGATGTCGATCAGCACCTCGGTGGGACGGCCGCCGCCTGCGGGTGGTTCCGCCTCACCACGGACGGCCGGCGATGGAGGCGTCGAGGACCTCGACGGTGTGGGCCAGCGTCATCGGACGGCCCGACCGCTCGATGGCAGCGGCGACCTGCATCAGGCAGCCCGGATTGGCGGTGACGAGCACGTCGGCGCCGGTGGCCACGATGTTGCGGGCCTTCCGGTCGCCGAGCTCACGCGCGGGCTCGGGGTTGAGGACGTTGTAGACACCGGCCGATCCGCAGCACAGGTCGGCCTCGGCGACCTCGCGCAGCTCCAGCCCGGGGATGCCCTGCAGCAGCCGCCGCGGCTGCTCCCGCACGCCCTGGGCGTGTCCGAGGTGGCAGGCGTCGTGGTAGGCCACCGTCACCTCGAGGGGGTGCCGCTCGGCGACCGGTCCGAGCTCGTCGAGGAGCTCGGAGACGTCGCGCACCATGTCCTGGAAGCCGCGCGCCTCCTCGCCGAGCAGCTCGACGTACTCCTTCATCGACGAGCCGCACCCCGCGGCGTTGACCACGATCCGCTCGACGCCGGTGTCGGCGAAGACCTCCACCAGCCTGCGCGCGTGGTCGCGCGCCTCGTCGGCGCGGCCGTTGTGCACCGACAGTGCGCCGCAGCAGCCCTGGCCGGCCGGGACCACGACGTCGCAGCCCTCGGCCTGGAGCACCCGCGCGGTCGCGGCGTTGACGCCCGGGAAGAACGCCCCCTGCACGCACCCGGTGAGCAGGCCGACCACCATCCGGCGCTCGCCGGTCGCGGGCAACCGCTCGGCCAGCGGCTCGGCCCTCGAGAGCCGGGGGGCGAGGCGCTCCATCGCGGCGAGCGACGGGGCGAGCCTCTCGAGCAGGCCGGTACGCCGCAGCGCCCGGTCGAGCCCGACGCGCTGCACGACCCGCAGCGGCCCCCGCAGCAGGCGCAGGCGCCTCGGGTGCGGGAAGACCGCGAAGACCAGCGCGCGCAGGGCCCGCTCGCGGGCGGGACGGCGGTGGACCTCCTCGACCTCGGCGCGGGTCTGCTCGATGAGCCGGTCGTACTGCACGCCGGACGGGCAGGCGGTCACGCAGGCCATGCAGCCCAGGCACGCGTCCCAGTGGCCGACCATGGCGTCGGTCACCGGCGCGCCCTCGGCGACCTGCTGCATCAGGTGGATCCGCCCGCGCGGGCTGTCCATCTCCTCGCCCCAGAGCACGTAGGTCGGGCAGGTCGGCAGGCAGAAGCCGCAGTGCACGCAGTCGTCCAAGAGTTCGGGATCCGCCATCAGATGCCTCCCACGAACCGACCCGGCGAGAGCCGGTGGTCGGGATCGAGCTGGTTCTTGACCCGCTGCATCAGGTCGAGCGCCGACACGGGTCCCCACACGTCGACCGCCTGCTTCACCTCGTCCGGCGCGTCGACGACGACCACGGTGCCGCCATGGCACGCGGCCACCGCGCGCAGCCGCTCGACGTGGTCGGGGTCCTCGGCCACGGCGTACAGCACCCCCGCACCGGCGGAGCCGCGCACGCGGGGACCGGCCGCGGCCAGCACGTCGCGCAGCCCGGACAGGACGCAGGTGACCTTCACGCCGGTCTCCCCCGGTTCCCACGGATAGGTGCCCCACCAGGCAGGCGGGGCGTCCGAGACCGAGCCGCCGACCAGCGCCCGCACGGCCTCGACGCGGGCCGCGACGCCCTCGGGCCGGCCACCGAGCATCACCGACACCGTCGCGCCGTCGACCTCGACCGCCCACGGCACGGCCTGGGAGTGGACGACGCGGTGGACGAGGGCGTGCGGGTCCTCGGCGACGGTGGTCACCCACCGGCGCACCTCGGGCTCGGGGTGCAGGCGGAAGACCGCCTCGGTGACGACCGCGAGCGTGCCGAACGAGCCGACGACGAGCTTGCCGAGGTCGTAACCGGCGACGTTCTTCACGACCCGGCCGCCGGCTTGGGCGACCACCCCGTCGGCGCGGACGACGGTCACCCCGATGAGCAGGTCGCGCGCCGTACCCGCGACCAGACGCTGCGGCCCGGACGCGTTCGTGGCCACGGTGCCCCCGATGCTCGCGCCCGGCACGGTCTCGTCGAGCGCGAGCCGTTGGCCCTCCCTGGCCACGTGCGCCTGGACGTCGGCCAGCCGGGCACCGGCCTGGGTCTCGACGATGAGGTCGCCCGCCTGGTGGTCGAGCACGCGGTCCATGCCGGCGAGGTCGACGACGAGGTCGGGAGCGACCGGCATCCCCCAGCCCTGCTTGGTCCCCCGGCCCCGGGGGACGACCGTCAGCCCCCGCGCGGCCGCGTCCCTCAGCACGTCGGCCACCTCGGCGGTGGACGTGGGGCGGGCGAGCTCGGGCATCAGAAGATCTCTGCCAGCCCGGCCTCCTGGGCGGGGTGGACGCCCCGGTGCTTCCCGGGCACCTCGCCGCACAGCCGCGGCGTCGGGAAGACCTTGCCGGGGTTGGCGATGCCCGCCGGGTCGAAGGCACAGCGCACCAGCTGCATGGTGTCGAGGTCCTCCTCGGCGTACATCCGCGGCAGGTAGCGCGCCTTGTCCACCCCGACGCCGTGCTCGCCGGTGATCGAGCCGCCGTGCCGGATGCAGAGGTCCAGGATCGCGCCGCTGACCTCCTCGGCTGCCTCGGCCTCCCCCTCCTTGGACTCGTCGAAGAGCACCAGCGGGTGGAGGTTGCCGTCGCCGGCATGGAAGACGTTCGCGATGCGCACGCCGCGGGCCGCGGACAGCTCGCCCATGGCGCGCAGCACCTCGGGGAGCGCGGTCCGCGGGATCACGCCGTCCTGGACGATGTAGTCCGGGCTGATCCGGCCGACCGCGGCGAACGCCGACTTGCGGCCCCTCCAGATCAGCGCCCGGTCCGCGGGGTCGGTGGCGACCCGCTGGTCGAAGGCGCCGTTGACCGCGCAGAGGCGCTCGACGGCGTCGTACTCCGCAGCGACCTCGGCCGCAGGCCCGTCGAGCTCGATGACCAGCACCGCCCCGGCGCCGGCGGGGTAGTCGCAGTGCACGGCCTCCTCGGCCGCCTCGATCGCCAGCTCGTCCATCATCTCGATCGCGGCGGGCACGATGCCGGCGGCGATGATCGCGGACACCGCGGCCCCGGCCGCGTCCGTGGAGCGGAAGCCGACGAGGATCGTGCGGACCTCCTCGGGCAGCCGGGTCAGCCGCACCGTCACCGACGTGACGACGCCGAGCGTCCCCTCGGAGCCCACGACCGCACCGAGCAGGTCGTAGCCGGGAGCGTCCGGCGCCAGGCCGCCGAGCGGCACGAGGTCGCCGTCGGCGGTCACCAGGTCCGCGCCGAGCACGTGGTGGGTGGTGAAGCCGTACTTCAGGCAGTGGGCGCCACCGGAGTTCTCGGCCACGTTGCCGCCGATCGAGCAGATCTGCTGGCTGCTCGGGTCGGGGGCGTAGTAGTAGCCGTGCGGCGACGCGGCGCGGGTGACGTCGAGGTTGATCACGCCGGGCTCGACCACCGCGCGCTGGTCCTCGGGCCGGACCTCGGTGATCGAGCGCATGCGCGAGGTGACCACCAAGACGCCCTCGGCGTGCGGCAAGGCACCACCCGAGAGACCGGTGCCCGAGCCGCGGGCCACGAACGGGACGGCGTGCTCCGCGCACGCCTTCAGCACCGCGGCCAGCTGGGTCGCGTCCTCCGGGATGACCACGAGGGCGGGGACGACGCGGTAGTGCGCGAGGCCGTCGCACTCGTAGGTGCGCAGCCGGGCGGGGTCGTCGATCACCCCGTCGTCCGGGACGACCTCGCGGGCGCGGTGTGCCACCGCCTGGATCCTGTCGTCCACGGACCACCTCCACCCCCGAGCCTTCCAGAAGAAGTGACCCGCGTCACGTGCGTGGGTCGCCGTCCGCGGACAGACTGCGCCCATGGGCCTGCTGACACCGCTCGCGATCCGCATCGGGGCGATCCCGTGGATGCCGAGGCTGCTCCCCCAGGTCGTGTGGACCGACCGGAGGGTCCAGGCCGTGTCCCGGGGTCGGCTGAGCCTCCTCGACATCGCCGGGCTGCCCAACCTGGTGCTCACGGTCGCCGGCCGCCGGAGCGGGATCCCGCGCAGCACGCCCCTCCTGTGCGTGCCCGACGGCGACGAGTGGCTCATCGCCGGGTCCTACTTCGGTGGTCCGGACATGCCGGTGTGGGTGCACAACCTGCGCGCCGCCGGCTCCGCGACGATCACCTGGGAGGGCGCGCGGATCGACGTCACCGCGCGCGAGGTCGAGGGCGAGGAGCGCGACCGGCGCTGGCAGGTGATGCTGCGCACCTGGCCGAACTTCGCCCGGTACGAGGAGCGCACCGACCGGCTCATCCCCGTCTTCGCGCTGACCCGGCGCTAGCGTGGCCAGCGTGTCTCTCGGCCAGTATCCGCCGCCCGGCCACGTCGTCGCGCACCTGAGCGACCCGCACCTGCTCGCCGCCGGGGTGAAGCAGTACGGCGTCATCGACACCGAGGCCGGCCTCACGCTCGCCCTCGCTCGGCTGTCGCGCCTCGAGCACCCGCCCCAGGCGCTGGTCTTCACCGGCGACCTCGCCGACAAGGCCGAGCCCGCGGCGTACCGACGGCTGCGCGAGATCGTCGAGCCCGCGGCGGCCGCCATGTCGGCCGAGGTCGTCTGGGTGATGGGCAACCACGACGAGCGAGCGGCGTACGCCCGCGAGCTCTTCGGCCTCGACACCGACGCCACCCAGGACCGGGTGCACGACGTCGCGGGGCTGCGCGTGGTCTCGCTGGACACCAGCGTCCCGGACTACCACCACGGGGAGCTCACCGACGACCAGCTCGCCTGGCTGGCCGACGTGCTCAGCACCCCGGCCCCGCACGGCACGCTGCTCGCGCTGCACCACCCGCCGGTCCCGATCCCGATGATGCCGGCCGCCGAGGTCATCGAGCTCGCCGACCAGGACCGCCTGGCCGAGGTGCTCACCGGCACCGACGTGCGCTGCATCCTGGGTGGGCACCTCCACTACTCGACGTACTCCACCTTCGCGGGCATCCCGGTCTCGGTGGCGTCGGCCACGTGCTACACCTCCGACCCGGCGCCGCTCGAGCGCTTCGTGTCGGGCGTCGACGGCCACCAGGCGATCACGATGGTCCACGTGTACGACGACCGCATCGTGCACACGGTGGTGCCGGTCGAGGAGGCGGAGGAGGTCAGCGGCTTCCCGTCCGACGTGCGGGCACAGGTCGAGGCGCTCTCGCCGGACGAGCGCCGGGAGCTGCTGTCGCGCAAGGACTCTCCGCTCTACACCGGCGAGATCGAGGTCCCGGGGCACGTGTGAGCGCCGCGGGCGTGCTCAGTTGGCTTCAGTGAGGTCACCCTCACCGAAGTGACCACGGGTGATCGGGCGCAGGTCGCCACCGCTGCCCACCCAGCCGACACCGGGCTCGAAGCGCCGCAGCACCTTGGCCGGGGCCCCGCCGACCACGCTGTGGTCCGGCACCTCGCCGCGCACGACGGACCCGGCCGCCACCACCACGTTGCGGCCGATCGTCGTGCCCGGCAGCACGATCGAGCCGTGCCCGATCCACGAGCCCGCACCGATCCGCACCGGCTGGTGGGCACCGAACTGCTCGCCGATCGGCAGGTCGGGGTCCTGGTAGCCGTGGCTGGCGTCGCAGACGAAGACGCCCTGGCCGAACCACACGTCGTCGCCGACCTCGATGGACGCGTGGGCGACCAGCGTGCCCCGAGCACCGATCACGCAGCGGTCGCCGATCACCAGCCCGCGCTCGGGCACGCCGGGGTCGCCCGGCCCGTAGCCGACCGAGAGCGTGACCTGGCGCCCGATGAGCGTGCCGGTGCCGATGTGGATCGACCGCGTGCCCATGAGCGTGGCGACCGGGAAGCCGATCGAGCTGCCGGCCCCGAAGCTGCCGAACTCCTCGGCCGCCCGCGTCCCGGGCTCGATCTGCCCGGCCCGGTCCAGCCAGCGTGCGCCACCGACGACGGCGGCGTTCACGATCCGCTTCCACCTCACGCGGGGAGGGTAGCGGTCAGCGCGGCGCGAGCGCCGTGAGCTCCGCGAGCTCGGCGGCCAGCCCGGCGACCAGGACCTCCGGGTCCGGGACGGCGGTGGCGTCGACCTTGAAGCCCACGTGCACCTGGCCGCCGTAGCCGATGATCGACGTCGAGATGCCCTGGTCGCCCGACATCGGCGCCCACGCCCACATCCGGGTGATCGCGTGGCCCGCGAGGTGCAGCGGCCGGTCGGGGCCACGGACGCTCGTGGTCACGCCGGTGGCCTTGCGCGCGAAGAAGTCGGTGGCGAGCACGCGGACCCTCGGGTGGACCAGCCCCATCGCCTGGAGCATGCCGTAGGTCAGCCAGGCCTCCGGGGAGTCCTTGATCCGCCGCATCCGCGCCGAGGTCTCGACCAGGCGACCGACCGGGGTGTCGACCCCCACCGGCAGGTCGAGCAGCACCAGCGCGAACTGGTTGCCGAGCTCGCCCGGGTCCAGCGCAGCGGTCCCACGCAGGTCGACCGGCACCATCGTGGGCAGGTCGGCCGGACCGCCGGCGCCGTGCGCTTCCCACCAACGCCGCAGGGCGCCGGAGACCGCCGACATGAGGATGTCGGTGACCGTGGTCCCGAAGGCGTGCCGGACCGGACGCAGGTCGGCCACCTCGATCGGGTCCGCCCACACCGCGCGCTTGGCGTGGTGCGGCGGCGCCGAGAGCGGCGAGTCCGGGCACCGGGCCAGCAGCAGGCTCGCGGCGACCCCCGGTGT
>JAEZKN010000181.1 GCA_023415395.1 Actinomycetes bacterium | reverse complement strand
GTCGTGGTGGCCGGCCGGGTCGTGCAGGGTCTGGCGGACCTCCCACGCCCGGCCGGACTCGGTGACCGCCAGCAGGGCCGGCCCGCGCGCGTCGGCGTCGAGCAGCACCTCGTCGTGCTCGGCGTAGTACTCCTCGATCGCCTCGTCCCAGGCCGAGCGGGTCATCAGGACCTCGGCGGGCGGGTCCGTGCGGTCGGCGGCGGCCCGCTCCAGCGCCATCAGCCCGTCGAGGTCGTCGCGGGCGACCAGCTCGACCCGGCGGAACATCGCGTTGCGGATCATCACCGCGAAGGCCCGGGTCTGCTTGGAGATCGGGCGCGGGGACGGCGGCGGCTCATGGTGCGCCACGTCGGAGCGCACGTGCTCGGGGTCGGCCAGCGCCTCCCACTCGTCGAGCAGCGAGGAGTCGGTCTGCCGCACGGTCTCCCCCAGCCACTCGACCAGGTCCTCCAGCTCCGGGGTGCGGTGCGACTCCGGCACGGTCTGCCGCAGCGTCCGGTAGGCGTCGGTCAGGTAGCGCAGGACCAGACCCTCGGACCGCGCCAGCTGGTAGCGCGAGACGAAGTCGGTGAAGCTCATCCCCTGCTCGAACATCTCCCGCACGACCGACTTGGGCTGGAGCGCGTCCTCGGGCAGCCACGGGTGGCGCTGGCGGTAGATCTCGTACGTCGCCTCCAGCAGCTCGCGCAGCGGCTGCGGCCACGTCACCTCCTCCAGCAGCGCCATCCGCTCGTCGTACTCGAGACCGTCCGCCTTCATCTCCGCGACCGCCTCGCCGCGGGCGACGTACTGCTGCTGCATCAGCACCTGCCGCGGCCCCTCGAGCACGGCCTCGATCACCGAGACGATGTCGAGCGTGTGCTCCTCGGACTCCGGGTCGAGCACGTCGAGCGCGGCCAGCGCGAAGTGGGCGAGCGGCTGGTTGAGCGCGAAGTCCACGGGCAGGTCCACCGTGAGCACGTAGCGCCGGCCGTGCTCGTCGGGCACGTCGAGCCGGGTGAGCACGCCGGAGTGCACGAGCGACCGGGCGAGGCGCAGTGCGCGACGGGCCAGGCGTCGCTGCTGGCGAGGGTCCTCGTGGTTGTCGGTGAGCAGCCGCCGCAGCACCGGGAACGCGTCCTCCTCGCGGGAGACGACGTTGATGAGCATCGCGTTGTCGACCTTCATCCGAGAGACCAGCGGCTCGGGCGTGCCCGACACGAGCTTGTCGAAGGTCTGCTCGCTCCACACGACCGTGCCCTCGGGCGGCTTCTTCAGCTGCGCCTTGGAGTTCTTCTTGCCGGCCGCGACCCGCTCGGCCGCCTTGGCCTTGGCCTTCTCGTTCTCGATGACGTGCTCGGGTGCCTGGACGACGACGTACCCCGCGGTGTCGAAGCCCGCGCGGCCCGCGCGGCCGGCGATCTGGAGGAACTCCCGCGACCGCAGGATCCGCTGCCGGCTGCCGTCGAACTTGGCCAGGCCGGTGAAGAGCACCGTCCGGATCGGCACGTTGATGCCGACGCCGAGGGTGTCGGTGCCGCAGATGACGCCGAGCAGGCCGGCCTGGGCGAGCTGCTCGACGAGCCGGCGGTAGCGCGGCAGCATCCCGGCGTGGTGCACGCCGATCCCGCGCCGCAGCAGCTTGTTGAGCGTCTTGCCGAAGCCGGCGCCGAAGCGCACCTGGTCCAGGCGCGCGCCCAGGTCGGGCTTGGGGATCCAGCCTGCCTTGAGCAGGTTCGTGGCGTGCTCGACGGCGTCCTTCTGGGTGAAGTGCACGACGTAGACCGGACCCTGCCCGGTCGTCACGAGCTCCTCGAGGGTCTCGGCCAGTGGCGTCATCGCCCACGAGAAGGTCAACGGCACCGGTCGTACGGCGTCCGCCACGACCGTCGTCTCCCGACCGTTGCGCCGGGTGAGGTCGGCGGCCAGGTCCGTGACGTCGCCCAGCGTCGCGGACATCAGCAGGAACTGCGCCTGGGGCAGCTCCAGCAGCGGCACCTGCCAGGCCCAGCCGCGATCGGGCTCGGCGTAGAAGTGGAACTCGTCCATGACGACCAGGCCCACGTCGGCCTCGGCGCCCTCGCGCAGGGCGATGTTGGCGAGCACCTCGGCCGTGCAGCAGATGATCGGGGCGTCCGGGTTCACCGCGGCGTCGCCGGTGAGCATCCCGACGTCCCCGGCGCCGAACTCCTCCACGAGCGCGAAGAACTTCTCGCTCACCAGCGCCTTGATCGGGGCGGTGTAGAACGACACCCGGTCCTCGGCCAGCGCGGCCCGGTGGGCCGCCTCCGCGACCAGCGACTTGCCCGAGCCCGTCGGCGTGGCCAGCACGACGTTGTCGCCCGCCAGGAGCGCGAGCATCGCCTCCTCCTGGTGGGGATAGAGCTCCAGGCCGCGGGCCGACGCCGCCGCGGTGATCTCGTCGAGGAGGTCCGTCACGCGCCCTCAGTCCCGAGCCCGGGGGTGCGCGGTGGCGAAGACCTCGCGGAGGTTGTCGACGGTCACGAGCGTGTAGACCTGCGTGGTCGTCACCGACGCGTGGCCCAGCAGCTCCTGGACCACCCGGACGTCGGCGCCCCCGTCGAGCAGGTGGGTCGCGAACGAGTGCCGCAGGGTGTGCGGGGAGACGTCCCGGGTGACGCCCGCGCGCTCGGCGGCCTTGACCAGCACCGCCCACGCGGACTGCCGCGAGAGGCGCCCGCCGCGGGCGTTGAGGAAGAGCGCCGGCGTACCCCGCCCGGCCGCGAGGAGCTCGGCCCGGCCGCGCACGAGATAGGCGTCGACGGCCTCCCGCGCGAACGTGCCGACGGGCACGATCCGCTCCTTGCTGCCCTTGCCGCGCAGCAGCACGGTGCCGTCGACCAGGTCGAGGTCGTCGACGTCGAGACCGACCGCCTCGGAGATGCGGGCGCCGGTGCCGTAGAGGACCTCGAGGAGCGCTCGGTCCCGCAGGGCCAGCGTGGTCCCCGGCGAGCCCGCCGCCTCGAGGATCGCCTCGACGTCGCTGAGCGGCAGCGCCTTGGGCAGTCGCTTGGCCGGCGCCGGCGGCTTCACGCCGCTGGCCGGGTCGACGGTCGCGAGCCCGTCGGCGACCGCGAACTTGTGGAACCCCCGCACGGCTACGACCGTACGTGCCGCCGAGGTCGAGCTGAGCGGCGGGTGCTCGGCGTCGCCCTCGCGCAGGCGCACCAGGAAGCCCGAGACCGTCGCCTCGCTGATCGAGGCGAGGTCGTCGATCCCGAGCTCGTCGAGGTGCTCCTGGTAGCGGCGCAGGTCCCGGCGGTACGACGACAACGTGTTCGCCGCGAGGCCGCGCTCGACCGAGAGATGGTCGAGGTAGGTGCGGACCGCGCGCTGGAGGTCGTTCATGCCCCCGTCTTCAGCCGAGCACCTCGTCCAGCGGCACGGCCTCGATGCCGACGGCCTCGCCCACGGGAGCGTTGGTCAGCTGCCCGGCGTGGGTGTTGAGCCCGAGCGCCAGCGACCGGTCGTCGCGCAGCGCCTGCTCCCAGCCCTTGTCGGCCAGCGCGACGGCGTAGGGCAGCGTCGCGTTGGTCAGCGCGTAGGTGCTCGTGTTGGGCACCGCCCCCGGCATGTTCGCCACGCAGTAGAAGATCGAGTTGTGGACCTCGTAGGTCGGGTCGGCGTGGGTCGTGGCATGGGTGTCCTCGAAGCAGCCGCCCTGGTCGACGGCGATGTCGACCAGCACCGAGCCGGGCTTCATCCGCGAGACCAGGTCGTTGGACACGAGCTTGGGCGCCGCCGCTCCGGGGATCAGCACCGCGCCGATCACCATGTCGGCCTCGGTCACCTGCTGCTCGATCGCCAGCTTCGAGCTGGCCAGCCCGTGCACCCGGTTGTTGTAGCGCCAGAACGACATCCGCAGCTTGTCCAGGTCGGTGTCGAGGAGGGTCACGTCCGCGCCCATGCCCAGCGCGATGTTGGCGGCGTTCTGGCCGCTGACGCCCGCTCCGATGATGACGACCTTGGCGTTCGCGACGCCGCCGACGCCGCCCATGAGCACGCCCCGCCCACCTTGGGCCTTCATCAACGAGTAGGCCCCCACCTGCGGCGCGAGACAGCCCGCGACCTCGGACATCGGGTAGAGCAGCGGCAGGGCGCCGGAGGGCAGCTGCACCGTCTCGTAGGCGATCCCGGTGACCTTGCGCTCCATCAGCTCCTGGGTCAGCGGCTTGTCCGCGGCCAGGTGGAGGTAGGTGAAGAGCGTCAGCCCCTCGCGCATCCGGTCGTACTCCTCCGCGACCGGCTCCTTGACCTTGAGGACCATGTCGACGCCCCCGTCGGTCCCCCACGCCTCCTCGGGGCGCGAGACGATCCGGGCGCCGGCGCCGGCGTACTCCTCGTCGGGGATCTGCGACCCCACGCCCGCGCCGGTCTCGATGACGACCTCGTGCCCGTGGGCCACCAGCTCGTGCACGCCGATGGGCGTGATGGCCACCCGGTACTCGTGGTTCTTGACTTCCTTCGGGACGCCGACCTTCATGCCCGCGACACTACTGCCCGCGGGCCTCCGCGGTCAGCAACGCGAGCACCAGGTGCGCGTCGCGCACCCGGCCGGAGAGCACGGCCTCGCGCAGCTCGGCGCGCGGCACCCAGCCGATCTCCATCTCGGCCTCCTCGTGCTGCGGCTGGAAGTCGCCGCGGCCGACCTCGGTCAGCCCCCGGGCCAGGAAGAAATGCGAGGTCTCGCCGATGACCCCGGCCGAGGAGTACGCCGAGAGCAGGTGCGTCCACGCGGCGGCCTCGTAGCCCGCCTCCTCGACCAGCTCGCGGCGAGCGACCTCGAGCGGCTCCTCACCGTCGACGTCGAGCAGTCCGGCCGGCAGCTGGACCAGCCGCTGGCCGACCGCGTGGCGGTACTGCCACAGGCACAGCACGCGGTCCTCGTCGTCGATCGCCAGCACGACCGCGGCACCGGGGTGCTCGACCACCAGTCGCGAGAACGGCTCCTCCTCGGGATGGCCGGGACGCTGGACGCCGTCCTCGCGCAGCTTCACCACCCAGCCGCCCCCGTCGTAGGGGTACGACGTGGAGCTGACCGGCCACTGCTCGGGACGGTCCGCGACCTCGGTCACTCAGGCGTCCTCGGTCTCGGGCTCGGTCTCGGGCTCGGGCTCGCGGCGCAGGCCGGACTCGTCGATCGGGAAGCGCAGCTCCTTCTGGCGCTCGATCGCCGCGCCCACGAGGCCCGCGAAGAGCGGGTGCGGGCGCGTCGGGCGCGAGCGCAGCTCGGGGTGGGCCTGCGTGGCGATGTAGTACGGGTGGACGTCGCGCGGCAGCTCGACGAACTCGACCAGGCTGTTGTCCGGCGAGGTGCCGGAGAAGACCAGGCCGGCCGCCTCGAGCTGGTCGCGGTAGGAGTTGTTGACCTCGTAGCGGTGCCGGTGTCGCTCGTCGATCTGCGCCGCGCCGTACACCTCGCGCGCGATGGTGCCCTCCTTCAGCGCCGCCGGGTAGAGGCCCAGCCGCATGGTGCCGCCGAGGTCGCCGGCGCCCTCGACGAAGGCGACCTGCTCGGCCATGGTCGCGATGACCGGCTCCGGGGTGTCGGGGTCGACCTCGGTCGAGCCGGCCTTCTCCAGGCCGAGCACGGTGCGGGAGTACTCGATCACCATGCACTGCAGGCCCAGGCACAGGCCGAGCGTCGGGATGCCGTGGGTGCGCGCGTAGGTCAGCGCGCCGAGCTTGCCCTCGATCCCGCGCACGCCGAAGCCGCCGGGGACGCAGATCGCGTCGACGTCCTGGAGGTTCCGGGCCGCGCCGGCGGGGGTCTGGCACTCGTCGGAGGCGACCCAGCGCAGGTGCACCTTGGCCTCGTGGGCGAAGCCGCCGGCACGCAGCGCCTCGGCGACCGAGAGGTAGGCGTCGGGCAGGTCGACGTACTTGCCGACCAGGGCGACCGTGACCTCCTCCTTGGGGTGGTGCACCCGGCGGAGCAGGTCGTCCCAGACCGTCCAGTCGACGTCGCGGAAGGGCAGGTCGAGGCGGCGCACCAGGTAGGCGTCGAGGCCCTCGCGGTGCAGCACCTTGGGGATGTCGTAGATCGACGGCGCGTCCGCGGCGGTGACGACCGCGTCCTGGTCGACGTCGCACATCAGGGAGATCTTCTTCTTGATCGACGCCGGCAGCTCGCGGTCCGCGCGGCAGACCACGGCGTCGGGCTGGATGCCGACCTGGCGCAGCGCGGCGACCGAGTGCTGGGTGGGCTTGGTCTTCAGCTCACCGGACGGGCCGATGTAGGGCACCAGCGAGACGTGGAGGAAGAAGCAGTTGTCCCGCCCGATGTCGTGGCGGGTCTGGCGCGCCGCCTCGAGGAAGGGCAGCGACTCGATGTCGCCGACCGTGCCGCCGATCTCGGTGATCACCACGTCGACGCCGGGCCCGCCCATCGCGAGGATGCGGTCCTTGATCTCGTTGGTGATGTGCGGGATGACCTGCACGGTGTCGCCGAGGTAGTCGCCGCGGCGCTCCTTGGCGATCACGCTGGAGTAGACCTGACCGGTCGTGACGTTGGCGATCTGGCCGAGGTCGGTGTCGAGGAACCGCTCGTAGTGCCCGATGTCCAGGTCGGTCTCGGCGCCGTCGTTGGTCACGAACACCTCGCCGTGCTGGAAGGGGTTCATCGTCCCCGGGTCCACGTTGAGGTACGGGTCGAGCTTCTGCATGGTGACCCGCAGGCCACGCGCCTTGAGGAGGCTGCCGAGGCTGGAGGCCGTCAGACCCTTCCCGAGCGAGGAGGCGACGCCCCCGGTCACGAACACGTGCTTGGTCGGCGTCCCGTTACTCACGGAACTCCATCCTACGGGATCAGGAGCCCGGCGCCGTCATGGCGCGCAGCACGACGACGTCGGATGTGGCTTCGCTCAAGCCGACGGGACCGTGCCGTCCGACCCCGAGGCGCCGAAGGACCCGCCCTGCACCGAGAACGACCGGATCAGGGCCAGCGTCGTGGTCACCTGACCGAGCGGGGTGTCCACCCCGTCGACGGTCGCGGCGCGGTCCGCGTCGCTGTCCGAGCGCACCGGCGCGAGCGCCTCGGCGTCACCGGCCACGACGACGCCCGTCGCCCGGTCGGCCACGCCGGCCACGAGCCCGGTCAGGATCGCCGGGTCGGTCTCGTCGCCGAGCACCACCAGGACCGCCGGCGCCCGGACCGCTCCCTCGGGCGAGGTCATCAGCTCCGCCCCGGCGAGGCTCTGGCGCACGGCGTTGGCGTCGGAGGCCGGGATGTCCCCGGAGACCGCGACGCCGACCAGCTGGCCGGCGCGCTGGTAGGTCGGGGCGTCCGTGCTGACCGCTCCCTCACCGAGCTGCTGGCCGAGCTGGCTGCCGAGGGTGTCGACGAGCGACTTCTCCGAGGCGTCGATGAGCGCCTCCTGCACCTCGTAGGTGCCGGCGACGGCGCCTCCGGCGGTCTCCACCTGCTCGCCCAGCGCGCTCACGACCTCGGGGTCGGCGCCGGGCAGCACGACGACGGAGACGTCACGGTCCTCCAGGCCGCCGGCGTAGAGCGCCTCGGCGTTGGCGGCCGCGAACCGGTCGCCGTACGACGCCGCGCGGTCGGCCTTGCGCTCCTGGGTCGTCGCGGCGGCGGGCCGGTCGTCGCGGCCGAGGTCGCTGAGCGGCCCCCCGCCCAGGACGATGCCGGCGGCGAGCGCCAGGAAGACGGCGACGAGGGAGACGATGTGGTGGCGGAACGAGATCATGTCGAAAGTCCTTGCCAGGTGGTGCGGAGGGCGTCGGTCAGGGAGTCGAGCCAGTCCTGACCGACCGGGGTCACGCTGATCGCGGCCGCCAGGGCGACCAGCCCGGCGAGCAGCACGAGCAGCACGTGCCAGGGGCGGACGCGCCCCGAGTAGAGGAACGGCAGGGCGCTCGCGTCGACCAGCCGCGGCCCGACCTTGAGGCGGGTCAGGTAGGTGCTGGCCAGGCCGGAGCGCTGCCGGTCGAGGAGCTCGTCGAGGGTCGCGTGCAGGCCCACGGCGACGATCACCGCGGCCTCCCCCGCATCCGCGAGGATCAGCCCCGCGTCCTCGGGCGTGGCGGCCGACTCGAACCGCTTCGGCCGGACGCCGAGGCGCTCGAGCGCGTCGGTCTGGGAGCGGTCGCCACGGTCCACGCGGACGACCACGTCGCGCGCCGAGCGCAGGACCTTCGCCGACGGGAGCTCGGGGTCGTCGGCCCGGGCGTCGAGCACCACGACGTCGGGCTTGAACCCGGCCGCGCGCAGGACCTCAGCGCCGCCGCCCACGCCGACGAGCACGGGGTGCTGCTCGCGCACGAACGCCGTGATCCGGGCCAGCTCCTGCTCGTGCTCGTGGCCGCGAGCGACCACGACGACCGGGCGCCCGGCGATCCGGGTGTCGAGGCGCGGCACGCCCCGGCCGTGCAGCAGCAGGTCCTGCTCACGGCGCAGGAACTCGGTGCTGTTGTGGGTGAAGGTCTCGAGCTGGGTGGCCAGGCCCGCACGGGCGCCGTCGAGCTCGGCCGCGACGGTGTCCACGTCGAGCTCCCGGCCGCGGGCGAGGAGGTCCTCGCCGGCGTACACCTCGCCCTCGTGGAGCCGCACGGTGCGGCCCTCGCCGATGGCAGCCAGCGCCGCGGCACCGACCCCGTCGACCAGCGTGATGCCCGCCTCGACCAGCAGCTGCGGTCCGAGGTTGGGATAGCGGCCGGAGATCATCGGCTCGGCGTTGACGACCGCGGAGACCTCGGCGTCGATGAGCGCCTGGGCGGTCGCGCGGTCCATGTCGACGTGCTCCACCACGGCGACGTCACCGGGGCGTAGTCGTGGGAGCAGGGCGCGGGTGCGGCGTTCGACCCGAGCAGTGCCCACGAGGCCGGGCTGGCCGACGGTCTGGCGTTGGCGTACGGGGTTCCTCAGCACTGACCAAATGCTGCCAAAGCCGACCGGCCGATCTGTGGACCACGAGAAGCCGGGCGCGTCAGCGGGCGGAGCGCGCCTCCTGGGCGACGTCGAGCAGCTCCCGGGCGTGCGCGATCGCGGTGTCGGAGTCGGCCAGGCCGGCCATCATCCGGGAGAGCTCGCGCTCACGCTGCTCGTCGTCGAGGAGCGTCAGCCCGGAGCTCGTCACGGTCCCGTCGGAGGACTTCTCGACCACGACGTGGCGGTCGGCGTACGCCGCGACCTGGGGCAGGTGGGTCACGACCAGCACCTGCGCGGAGCGCGCGAGCCGGGCCAGGCGCCGGCCGACCTCGACCGCGGCCGCGCCGCCGACCCCGGCGTCGACCTCGTCGAAGACGAAGGTGGGCACCGGGCTGGTCCCGGCGAGCGCGACCTCGAGCGCGAGCATCACGCGCGAGAGCTCGCCGCCCGATGCGCCCTTGGCCAAAGGCCGGGGCTCGGACCCGGTGTTGGCCGCGAGCATCAGCTCGACCTCGTCGGCGCCCGACGCGGTGAACCGGCCCTTGGGGCGCACCTCGACGCGGAACCTCGCGTGCGGCATCGCGAGCAGTGCGAGCTCCGCGGTGACCTCGGCACCGAGTCGCTCGGCCGCCTCGGTGCGGGCGGCGGTGAGCGCGGTCGCCGCGACCTCGCGCTCGGCGACCAGCGTCTCCAGCTCGGCGCGCAGCGACTCGATCCGCTCGTCGGTGTTGTCGAGGTCGAGCAGCCGGGTCGAGGCG
>JAEZKN010000072.1 GCA_023415395.1 Actinomycetes bacterium | reverse complement strand
GCTCACGGGCGAGCCGCCCGTCGTCGCCCCCGACGCGATCGCGGCCAAGGCCCGTCGCACGCTCGTCGACGCCGGGGTGTCCGGACCGGTCGCCGCCGAAGTCGTCCAGGACCTGTCCGACCTGTCGTCCCATCCCACCGTGCGGAACCTGCGACTGCATGAGCGCCTCTCGGCCCCCGTGGATGGCTAGGGTGTGCCTGCCATGAACGACGCCAGCACGCCGGAGACCCCGGTCAAGCCGAGCCGGTCGCGGGAGCTCAGCCCCGGCCTCATCGCTCGTCAGGCCCTGGCCCTCGCCGACGAGCGGGGGCTCGAGAAGCTGACGGTGCGCAGCCTGGCCAGCGCGCTCGGCATCGGCACCATGACGTTCTACGGCTACTTCCGCTCCAAGGAGGAGATCCTCGACGCGATGGCCGACGAGGCCCTCGGCTCCCTGGCGTTGCCCGCGGGCGCGGAGGACGAGGCCCCCCGGCAGGCGATCGAGAACGTCGCGCAGGCCTTCCGCTCGCTGATGACCGAGCACCCCTCGATCGCGCAGATCCTGTCCTCCCGCGTCACCGACAGCCCGCAGGCCCGGCGGGGCGCGATGGAGGTCGTCATCGACCGCCTCGTCCGCAGCGGCATCCCGGGCCCCCTGGCCGTGAAGAGCTACGGCTTCTTGATGGTGCACGCGCTCGGGTTCGCGAGCTACCAGAGCCCGCGGCCGTGGGGGCGCGGCGGGTCGGAGGAGCCCGAGGCGTCGGACGAGTCGGAGCTGCGGCGCCAGCAGCGGCACTTCTACGCCGCGCTGCCGATCGCGCAGTTCCCGCGGCTCGTCGAGCTGCGCGACGAGCTGATCGAGCTGCCCGGCGAGGAGCAGTTCCGCTTCGGGGTGCGGTGCCTGTGCGACACCGTCGAGGCGATGCTCGCCGCCGGGCAGGCTCGCTGAGCCGGTCAGCCGGTCAAGCCGGTCAGCCGGTCAGCCGCAGACGGTCAGCACGGTCCGGACCAGCCAGCGGGTGAGCCGCTCCATCTCCCGGACGTCGACGACGTTCATGCCGGCGGGGAAGTCGAGCGCGAGCGGCGCGTCGGGCCCGATCCGGTCCATGCCGATCCGGGCGGTGGGGACGCCGCGGCCGCGCAGGATGTTCGCGTCGGTCGCACCGCTGTTGGCCACGATCGGCTCGTGGGGCCGGCCGTTCTCGGCCTCCCACGCGGCGACGGCCGCGGCCACCACCGGGTCGTCCTGCGGCGTGCGCGTGCCCGGGATCGACAGCACCATGTCCCAGTCGAGGTCGAGCTCGGGGTGGCGCGCACGGACCCGGTCGATGAGCTCGCCGAACTCCCGGCGCACCTGGGCCGGAGCGGCGTCCGGGCTGGTGCGCAGGTCGACGCGCAGCACGCACGAGGCCGGCGAGACCGCGGGCATGTGCGGGAAGCCCGCGCGGATCGAGCCGATGTTGCCCTGGGGGGCGACCAGCCCGGCGGTGTGCCGGGCGCTGTACTCGGGGAACCACTCCTCGAGGGCGGCGACGACCTTCCCGGCCTCGACGATCGGGTTCACGTAGGGCATCCGGTGTCGGCTGCCGACGTAGCTGAAGGTCCCCCGCACGGTGACGTCGAACCAGCAGAGCCCGACCTCCTCCCACGCCACGGCGCCGCCGGGCTTGGCGATGATCGCGTGGTCGGGGTGGACACCCTGCTCGAGCAGGAACGAGCAGCCCACGCCCTGGCCCGCGTTCTCGCGAGGCAGGTCCGGCCGCGCGCGCCGGTTCGTGGGCATCCCCCCGGCGCCCAGGCCGAGCCACAGGTCGCCAGCCAGCGGCACCCCGGCGGCGTTGATCGCCTCGGTCGCCGCCATCACGCAGGCCGCGTGGCCCTTGGGGTTGCTCGCACCGAGGCCGAGGACGTGGTGCCCGTCGACCTGCGCGACCGGCAGCATGTCCGGGCGCAGGGTGTCGGCGGCCCAGGGCTCGTCCTCGTCGGCGTTGCCGGTCGTGAGCGTGTCGATCGGCGCGTAGAGCAGCAGCGAGGGTCCGGTGCCGGCGCCGCGGACCCGGCCGACCGCGTTGGCCTGCCGGTCGTCGATCGGCTGGGTCCGGGCCTCGACCCCGGCAGTCGCGAGGTGCTGGACGGCCCAGGCCGCGACCGGCCCCTCCTCCCCGGTCGGGCTGGGGATGTCGACCAGGCCGACGACGATCTCGCGCAGGAGGTCGGCGTCGACGTGGTCCATGACCTCCGCGACGCGCTCGTCGAGCGAGGTCAACGCGCGTTCCGCACGTCGCGGACGACGGTGCCGTTGACCCGGGCGAGCAGCCGGCGGGTCACCCAGCCGGCGCCGGCGAGGGCGACGATCAGGATCAGGGTGCGGGAGAGGGTCATCAGGGGTCCTTCCGGTCGAGGAACTCGTTGACCGAGCGGGCGTAGTCGTCGGGCCGCTCGGCCTGGGGATGGTGGGCGGTGCCGGGCAGCACCACCACGTCCGCCCGCGACATCCGGGCGGCGAGATCGGTGGCGTAGGCGGGTGGGGCGAAGGGGTCGTGCGCGCCCCAGACGAGCAGCGTCGGCGCGGCGACCGCCGCCAGCTCCTCGGCCAGGCTCTGGGGTGTGCCCCGCCCGCTGCCGTCGGCCACGGCCAGGGCCCACGGCGTGGTACTGGCGGCGTACCGCTCGCGCACGGTGACCTCCGGGATCCCGCTGGGGTCGCACCACTCGAGCCGCGCCATCAGCTCGCGCATCTTGCGGGGGCTCGGCCCCTCGTCGCCGTAGTAGCGCGACCGGGCGTCGATCGCCAAGGCGGCGTCGGCGCGGTCGTCGGGCACCGGCTGGCTGCCGGTCGCCACGACCCGGCCGACCCGGTCGGGGT